>DASVAM010000158.1:0-2456 GCA_036376375.1 Chitinophagaceae bacterium | reverse complement strand
CACCATCGTCACCGAGCTCATGATCAATATGAATGTCATCACACTCACGAATGCAAGTGGAAGATTTGCGTGGCCTGCGCCGGGGAAGGCATTAAATACCACGTTGGGATCGGGCCAGAAATTCTGAGAAAAACGAATCGTACCATACGAAATGAGAAATGCCCCGAAAGTGAAAGCATCACTCATCAGAAAATACCACATCATCAGTTTTCCATATTCCACGTTGAACGGGCTTCTGCCTCCGTTCCACCATTTGGTCTGCTGCGCTTGTGCGGTTGAATCCATGTTTATAAAAATTCCAAATTAAAAAATTACAAATTGCAATTGAGTTCCAAAAGTTCAAGAGTCCCAGCGTTCACGAGTTCGAAAGTTTAAACGAGCCTGTTGAACTTTTGAACTTCGCAAACTTTTTGAACTCTATTTAATTATTATAAAAAACACAAACAAATAGATCCAAAGAATGTCTACAAAATGCCAGTATGTCGCCATTACCTCTACTCCTATACTGCCGTACGTCTTTGTCTGGCTAAAGAAAGCCTTAATCAGCATCACTACTAATGCAACTGCTCCACCCAACACATGCAACGCATGCAATCCGAATATCACATACAAAAACTGTCCCGCTCCTGCCAAACCTTTGAACTGTATGCCGCTATTCCATAGATGCATAAAACCATTCCACTGCAATACAATGAACACAACCCCCAATATCATCGTAACGGCCACCAGCTGGCGATAACGATTCATTTCCCTTTGTTTGAAAGAACGTAATGCCATTTGTATGGTAAGACTACTCAACAGAATGGCCGCTGTTGAATACCAAAACACATCTGGTGTCTCAACATTTTGCCAGTTGGGCTGCCCGCTCTTAACAATATAAGCGCTGGTTAGACCGGCAAACATCATAACGATGCTCCCAATGGCTATCCACATTGTAAACTTATGTGGATGTATTTTCTGTTTCTCCCTTATACTCACAATATCTGATATCATAAATTCCAAATAAAAAAATTACAAATTCCAACAAACCTGACTACTCGCTATTTGAATCTAATTTTTTAATCATTGCGGAAAATATTTTTCGCAGTTAAACTGCTTCATCCAACAGTCCATCCCGCTCTTTTTCCAATTCTTTGTTTTCAAATAGCTCTAGTAAACCTAAAAAATGCATACTTTCTTTTGATTCCTTTCTACATATCCGAAGCCTGAACTTCAGATCGCCCCTGCCAACATTTTCATTTGCCTCAATATAATTTGCTCCTACAGACCCACTTGCTCTTACCAATTGTTTAATATCCTCAATATTTGCCAAATCCTTCTTTAGTTTCCTGCAAAAAGCTCTTACCCTCTTTCCAAATTGGTGACATCGTTCTTCCAGGGGATGCTCGAACATGGAATTTGGAATTTTCCTTTTTGGAATTTAGTTTAATTTATCGCCAAGCAACGCAAATAATACTACCGGCAAATAAATATAACTGCTGAACATCACCCTTCTCGCCGCTTTCACCTCCATTTCCCTGTATAATCTCACACATTGCCACACCATAAAAAGGTTCGCAGCAGTAACAATGAAAAGACTTACAATTCCGCTCATCCCGATAAAGTATGGAACCACTCCCATCGGCAGCAACAGCAACGAATAAATTATCGCTTGCAATGCTGTGAATTTTGTCGGTCCTTTTTCACTTGGTAAAAGCTTAAACCCCGCTACACTGTAATCCTTATAAGCGATCCAGCAAATAGCCCAGAAATGCGGAAACTGCCATAAAAACTGGATACCAAACAAAACCCATCCGCCAATACTTAACGTTTCATCTCCGGCCGCCCAACCAATTAAACAAGGTAATGCGCCGGGGAATGCACCAACAAGCACCGCCACTGCATTTACTTTTTTTAATGGCGTATAAATGAACGCATACAAAAAAAGACTCAATGCGGCCAACCCTGCCGATGTCCAGTTAAAATAATTTCCAAGAATAAAAATTCCCACAGCGCCGGTCACAATTGCAAAAACCCATGCTTCTGTTACACTCATTCTTCCTGCCGCCACCGGTCGGCTTGCTGTTCGCTTCATCATGGCATCCGTATTTTTTTCCACCGCCTGGTTAATGGCATTTGCACTTCCCGTGACCAATAAACCACCGATAGCAAGCAGTATGGTCATCTGTAATGGATTTACATACTTGTTTTCTATGCCCGGCACTAACAAATAAGCAAGCACGCTGGAAAAAACTACCATGATGCTTAAAGAAGGCTTGATCAGCTTCAGGTAATCTTTTATTTTACTGCCAATATTTAAAGAACTACTATTATCTCTCTCCATATTCATTACACTTCGTAAGTCTCCGCCTCAGGCGAAGGATTTAGGGGCCTAATGATCCTTGCTTTCATTCTCACCCACAGGTTCTGTTTGCGGAATGAAATCTCTTCCATCCTTTCCATAATCATAAGCCCAG
>DASVAM010000155.1:0-7966 GCA_036376375.1 Chitinophagaceae bacterium | reverse complement strand
GGTTGCTGCTAAAATATTTGATCCGGCGATTTTCAGAAGTACTGAAGCGGTTTCCGGTGGAATAATCCGCACGACAGACAATCCCCAACTTCGCAGTTCCGATCCGGAACTTTTAAAGGAACTTAGCGTGTATTCGATCTATCTGAACGGCACACGAAGAGGGATCCTTCCGTTGCTGATAAATTTGAAGAAGAACGGCCAGGAGCTGATCGGCGTTTTACAAAAAGAATACCCTATAAATTAATATGAATAATGAAAAAGATCATTCTTATTTTCTTGTTGGCGCCAAAATTTCTTTTCGCCCAGCGCTACGATGTGGTTATAACAAACGGAAAGATAATCGACGGTACCGGCAATAGCTGGTACTATGGTGACGTGGCAGTAAAAGATGGAAAGATCGCATACGTTGGTAAAATTCATAAGCCAGCAGCGACAAAAGTTATCGATGCTAAAGGTTTGATCATTGCACCCGGTTTTATTGACGTGCATGGGCATATTGAAACTGGTATTTTTGAAAATCCAACGGCGGATAATTATATATATGACGGTGTTACGACCGTTATCACCGGCAACTGCGGAGGTTCAGCAGATGATCTGAAAAGATTTTTCTGGCGCATTGATAGCATGAAAACCTCTATCAACATTGCTTCCCTGGTCGGGCATAATACCGTGAGAAGAGACGCAATGGGTTTAGACAATCGGCTCGCAACAGAAGATGAACAAAAGAAAATGGAAGAAATGGTAGCGCAGGCAATGAAGGATGGTGCCGTTGGATTATCAACTGGTCTTATTTATTTGCCGGGTATGTACAGCAATACGGACGAGGTTATTGGCCTTGCAAAGTCTGCCGCGGCTTATAATGGGGTGTATGCATCACATATCCGCAATGAAGAAAACGGAGTGAAAGACGCAATTAATGAAGCGATCAATATTGGCAAAAATGCAAATATACCGGTGCAGATTTCTCATTTTAAAGTAAGTGGCCCCGCCAATTGGGGAAGAAGCAAAGAAACGCTTCCATTGATCGAAGCAGCAAGAAAAGAAGGATATGATGTAACGATCGATCAATACCCCTATGCTGCCAGCAGCACCAATCTTGGTATTCGCTTACCGGACTGGGCATTAGCCGGCGGCCAGGATTCTTTGAAAAAGAGAATTAATGATGCGGCCATGCATAAACAGATCATCAAAGAAATGCTGGAAATGCAAAATAAATACAAGTATAAAAATTATAGTTATGCCTATGTTGCTTCGCATAGTGCCGATACAACACTCGATGGAAAAAATATTTCTGAAATAAATAAATTGAAGGGAAGAAAGCCGAAAATGAAGTATGAGGCCGAAACGATATTAGACATGCTGCTGGCCGGCGGTGCACAAATGGTCTATCATAGCATGAACGAAGATGATGTTCGGTATTTTATGAAATATCCTTTTAATATGATTGGCGCTGATGCGGGCGTGCCGGTGCGGGGAAGAGCCATGCCACACCCGAGAGCCTATGGAACCAATGCACGGGTCCTGGCAAAATATGTCAGGGATGAAAAGCTGATTTCATTGGAAGAAATGATAAGAAGAATGACCTCGTTGGCCGCACAAAAATTTCGGTTAAAAGATCGTGGTTTATTGAAGGAAGGCATGGCTGCTGATATTGTGATCTTTGATCTTAATGAAATAAAAGACAATGCCACCTTCGAACAACCTCACCAGTATTCTGCAGGGTTTCATTATGTGCTGGTAAACGGGCAATTAGTTATTGACAATCGAAAACATACGGGCATAAAAAGCGGCACAACGCTGAAAGGGCCGGGCTTTCATGAATAAATTCATTTCTTTCTTATCTTTCAATTAAATCATTCTTATGAGTCCTGAGAATAAGGGACGGATCATTCGTCTTATCATTTATATGATCGTTGGATTTGCCGCAGCTTTTCTTTACAGTTATTTTAAAAAAGATTAAGATGGAGGTTCATCATCATGCGCACACAACACGAAAAAAATTGGCCCATTATTTCTGGGAGTTCCTGATGTTGTTCCTGGCTGTGTTTTGCGGATTTCTTGCCGAATATCAACTCGAACATAAAATTGAAAAAAACAGGGAACGACAATATATAAGATCATTCATAGAGGACCTGGAGGCCGATACCATCAGCTTAAATGCCCGGATCGATTACTGTGATCTTACTGTCAAAAGAGTAGACTCCGTGATCGCCATTTTAGATGATCCCGGTTTTGCTGCCATGGCGGGTGAAATATATTACTACCTTAGGTGGATGCACCGCAGTGATATGTTTAGCGTCAATGACAGGACAATTATACAACTAAGAAATGCGGGGGGAATGCGGCTGGTTACAAACCGGACCATTACAGACAGTATGGCCAGTTATTATCGCGAAGTTGATTATATCCGGTTTATATTCGAAGAGCAAACTGAATTCAGAAGATCGCTTCGGCCCTACTTTCCGAAAATTTTTAATGCGGAGGATTATGACAAAGTTATAAATGAAAGGAATTTTGTTGTACGAACAAATGAGCCGTTGAAATTAAGGTCAGCCGATCCCGAAACATTCAATGCAGTTGCGTTATTGATGAGAAATATCAGGGGATTAAATCTTGGCCTCAAAAGAAGGATGGAAAATTTAAAAAACAGGGCAAAGGACATTCGTGAGGTTATTATAAAAGAATACCACCTATAATATTTTTTGAAATGGAAGTACACCACCACCCGATAGCTATCGGGTCACCTACTTCCCGAAAAAAAATCTCATTGCCTCTGGTCCGGCCTTTGCCGGGATCATGTTGCTCCTGACTGTCTTTTGCGGTTTTTTTTAACAGAATATTAGCTGGAGCATGTAATAGAAAAACAAAGCGAGAAACAGTTTATGCAATCCATGGTGGAAGACCTGCGCACTGACATTGTGGAACTGAATAAGGTAATCAATTTTCTCATGTGGCATGAATACAACGTAAAATTGTAACAAATTATGGAAGTGCATCACCATTCCCATACCTCGCGAAAAAAATGGGCCCACTATTTCTGGGAATTCCTCATGTTATTTCTTGCGGTTTTCTGTGGTTTCCTCGCTGAATATAAACTGGAACATATGATCGAGCACCAGCGGGAAAAGCAATTTATCCAATCATTGAGAGGCGATGTTACACTGGATACAGCAGATCTCACACGGATCCACAACTTAAGGCTTTCAAGAGGATCGATGCTTGATTCATTAACACTTTTGTTGAATGGTCCCGAACCAGCCTCGCATATGAATCGGATCTATTACTTTGCCCGGCATATCCAACGCCTCTTCCCCCTGAATTTTACGTACAACGATGGAACCATCCAGCAACTGAAAAATTCCGGAACACTTCGTCTCATCCGAAACCGGAAAGCTGCCAGTGCTATTATCAGATATGATGCAGTTGTACGGGATATGGAGATCATAGAAGAGCGGGAATACCAGTATCTCTATCTCTGCCTTCCTGTTATGTATAAAATATTTGATGCAGGAATATTTGAGGGCATGGACGATTCGCTGATGAATATATATGTGCCAAAAGGAGTCGTGAACTTGTCGCGGAATGCCGATGCAGCCATGCCAGAATTTAATGCTTCTTTATACAGTCTGAAGATCGCCAATTTCGCTAATCGAAAGAGAACGAAGATCCTGATCGGAGAGGGTGAAAAACTGCTGAACATTTTGAACGAAGAATACAGGCTGGAGTAATAAATTGCATTGATTTGAAACGGAACCAGTTTGCTAATCTAAACAGCTGACAATGGAAGTACACCATCACTCCCACACCGCACGAAAAAAATGGACGCATTATTTCTGGGAGTTTCTAATGCTGTTCCTCGCAGTCTTTTGCGGCTTCCTGGCAGAATATCAACTGGAACATAAAATAGAAAAGGACAGGGAAAGACAATTTATTATTTCACTTATTTCAGACCTGGAAGATGATACACTGGCAATAACAACACAAATATTCAGCATCGAAAAGGGTATGTTGCTTTTTGATTCATTGAGTAACCTGGTCGAATTGCCGGAATTGGCTAAAAGAAACGGAGAGGCTATTTACTATACCGCAAGAATGGGAATCCGGCAGGCCCCGTTGGTTAATAATACCCGTACCATTGATCAGTTGAAGAATTCCGGTGGCTTTCGCCTTATTCAAAAGCAGGAAACATCGGGACAAATAATGAAATACTATTCAGGTTATCCAGAACTGCGCATGATAGAAGAATTTTTTAATAAAGAAAATGTCGCATTTAAAGAAGCTGCTTCTAAAATTATGAATCAGGCAATTTATCGTCAACAGAACCAGCCCGACAATTCAGTAATCAGGATCACGGGAAACCTTCCGTTGCTCACTTATGATGCCGTGCATTTGAATCAGCTTGGATTTTATGCTATTCAAATGAACGGAAGCCGTAAGGGTATGATCCAAATGCTGCAAAACCTGAAACAATCGGCGGTAGCATTAATAAAATTTCTCCGGGATGAATACCAATTGAAATAGAATTTATGGAAGTACATCATCATAGCCATACAGCACGAAAAAAATGGACACATTATTTCTGGGAGTTCTTTATGTTGTTTTTGGCTGTATTCTGTGGTTTTCTGGCCGAATATAGACTGGAGCATATGATCGAGCATAACAGGGGTTTGCAATATGTGAGATCATTTGTAGAAGATTTGAAAACAGATACTGCAAATTTTTCTCGCGTGATTGAAAATTATAGAGTGAAGCAAATACAGCTGGATAATTTATACCTCTGTTTTGATTCAATAAAAAATGAACAATCACCATCTGTTTGTTTAAAAAACATGTATGCCGCAACCATTGGTTTCCAGGATCTGGTCTACACGGATCGTACCCTTGAACAGCTAAAAAATTCCGGGGGTCTTCGCTTATTAGATGAACAGGACGCGGATAGCATTATTGTTTACGACCAGATATTACGGTACACATTAAAAGTGGAGAATACTTCACTGCAGGAGATGGTGACAAGGGTGAGGAATACCAGGAACAGAGTTTTTGCTTATTCAGAAGACATGGAAACAAGCTGGGGAAGAGGAGTACAACCCGAACAGGTGCAGCTAATTTCAAAAGACAAGGAGCTGTTAAACCAATTTTTTAATGAGACAATGGTCTATCGTTTTGCTTGTCGATTTCAGCTCAGACAGACTATTAAGCTGAAACATGAAGCTGTTGAACTATTAAAATTTTTTACAGAAAAATATCATTTAAGATAATTAAAAGATTATGGAAGTACACCACCACTCACATACATCACGTAAAAAATGGACACACTACTTCTGGGAATTCCTTATGTTGTTCCTTGCCGTGTTTTGTCGTTTCCTGGCAGAATATCAATTGGAGCATACGATCGAGCACAACAGGGAGCGACAATTTATAACGACATTGGTGGAAGACCTAAAAAGCGATACAGCCCAATTACAATCAAACGTCAATTACAGGAAAAGCAGGGAAAGAATGTGTGATTCACTCATCATTTATCTTTCAGATCATAAAAACAAAGGAAATGATATTTATTTCTATGCCCGCAACCTGAGCCGGCCTCAATACTTTTCTCCAAATGACCGAACGCTGCAGCAACTTAAAAACTCGGGCGGCCTGAGGCTGATCAGAAATCTCAGGGTTTCCGATAAGATAATGTCGTACGACCAGGACTTAAGATACCTGATGACCCTAAGCGAAGATGAAAGGAGCATACGTGACGGATTCAGAGAGATAGTAGGAACCGTTTTTGATGGAAGGATCCTGTATTCTCAGATCGATACAAGTGATATCGCAAATTATACAAAACCTGTAGACAACCCTCCGCTGTTTATGCAGGATGCCGGATCTATAAATAAAACGATTTCCTCCACTCAATATTTAAAATCTGTTATAAGAGGAGTGAGGTTTAGACAAGAAAGATTAAAAGCCACAGCAACGATCCTTCTATCATTCCTCCAAAAAGAATATAATCTGGAATAAATTATGGAAGTCCATCATCATACACATTCAGCCCGAAAAAAATGGTCCCACTATTTCTGGGAGTTTCTTATGCTCTTTCTTGCTGTATTCTGTGGTTTTTTGGCAGAATACCAGTTGGAACATAAAATTGAAAGAGATAGGGCAAAGCAGCTGGCAGGCTCGCTCTATAACGATATCAAAGAAGATACAGCGGATCTTAATAGGGTCCTCACCGTTTTTGCAACACCAAAAATAAACCATATCGATACCCTGCTTGGGATATTACAAAAGAAGTACCGTCAAAATGATACAGCCTTTTCCGTCCACGCGTCGTGGCTGGTTTTTATAAACAATTTTTTTCGGAACAATGGTACTTATGAACAACTGAAGAATTCCGGCTCACTGCGGTATTTCGGACAGGAGCTTATTGACATACTTCATGAATATGAAAATATTTGCGGAAGGATAAAGCTTCGTGAAGAAGCAGAAAGAGAAAAGATCGAACAAAGAACGATCCCTTTTGTGCAGCAGATCATTAATTATGAATTTGTGCATGCGTTATTACATGGCCTTCGATACCCCGACAGGGTATATGTAAAACTTGATGATCAGGATACGATCGATCAAATGGTAAATAAGACGATAGAGGTAAAGACGGTGACGATGCGGAGAAGGATCTTATACAATGAGCTAAAACAAAAAGCCGTTGAAATACTGGCTGTATTAAAAGCAAAGTATCATTTGGAATAAGATCAACCGGAAACCGCAATGACAACATACAATCAACATCATTCAACCATTGGCAGCGTATCAGCTGGAGCAAAAAAGGCAAACAAGAAAGAGCTTCATTCTCAACCTTAACCTCAACCTCAATCTTTAATTATGGAAGTACATGCAGATTCTCATACTCCGCGAAAGAAATGGTCACATTATTTCTGGGAATTTTTGATGTTATTCCTTACTGTGTTCTGTGGTTTTTGGCAACGTATCAGTTGGAGTAAAAAACAAATAAAAAGGAGCTTCATTCTCAACCTTAACCTCAGCCTCAATCTTTAGTTATGGAAGTACATGCACACTCCCATACTCCGCGAAAGAAATGGTCACATTATTTCTGGGAATTTTTTATGCTGTTCCTGGCGGTCACACTTGGTTTTTTTGTGGAGAACCAGCGGGAACATTATATCGAGAATCTGAGGGCCGCCAAATATGCAAGATCCCTTGCAACTGACCTTGCCAGGGATACAGCTAATATGACTTATATCATGGAGAGGATCCATATTCAGATCAAAAACACAGATAGCCTGGCTGCTCGTATAAAAAGAAACCGGATCAGTGAACTCAGAAATATTGATCTTTTCGCGTTTACACTTATAGACCGTTACCCGGCTTACAGGTGGAGCCGGTCAACGCTTGAGCAAATTAAAAATTCAGGCAGCCTGCGCTACTTTCATGATTCTGTGGTTCGTTTAATTTCCATGTACGATGCACTTTCCCGCCATATGGACGAGGATCACAGAAATGATGAGGAGATGGCAAACCGGGCCACTGCTTCAAGAGACAAAATAGCAGACATGAGCTATTCTAATGATTTAGCCGGTGGCTTATACCTGCATTTTGACTCTATTATTAATTCAGCCGTCTACCGCGAACTGGCCGCACATGATAAAACACCTTTGCTGAACAGCGATAGTATAGGCATTAAAATATTCCTGAATGAAAAACTGAATATCCGGCGAAACCTTGAAGTAAGAGCCGACAACGAATTACGATCGCTGATTAACCAGGCCAGGCGCTTGATAAATTTATTAAATGATAAATATCATTTAAGATAATTAAAAGATTATGGAAGTACATCATCATAGCCATACGGCCCGCAAAAAATGGACGCATTATTTCTGGGAGTTTCTTATGTTGTTCCTCGCCGTGTTCTGTGGTTTCCTGGCAGAGAATCAGCGGGAGCATTACATAGAGCATTTGCGTG
>DASVAM010000149.1:0-3221 GCA_036376375.1 Chitinophagaceae bacterium | reverse complement strand
TTTAATTGTAACCAATAAGCAGTTTCTCCTCCCCCACCCACAAATGCAAGATTCGGCAGGATCGTTTCCTGGTAAAGTCCGCGAAGAATAACATTCGGACTAAAGCGTTCCGGATGCACAGCAAGTTCTTTTAACAGTTCTTCTTCCGAAAATGAGTATTGAGTATTGAGTATTGAATATTCCTGCCCGTCCGGCAGGCGGGGAATATTTTTTTTGGTGATTCTTTCCCGGATGTTATCCTTTAAATAAAACAAATTGATCTCTCTCGGGTTTGCCTGCACTTTATACCCGGCGTTACTTAATCTTTCCGCGGTCTTTTCCACAATACCTGATGCGGTCTGGTTCAACAGGTCGTCTTTGAATACCGGGATCATCTGTTTTTTCAATTCGGCATTATCAGGCAATAGTACAACAAGGCCATATTCACCAAACAATGCATTGACTATTTTAAACGTCGATAATTGAATGGTGTCGCCTTCTTGGAAACATTCTCTCATCAAATTCACTACTTCCTTGCCATTTGGCAATACAGAAAGCTGACCCTCCATCAGACCAACCAACCTGATCAACTCCTTATCAACTTTCATTCTGCCAACCGCACCGGATTGCTTAGTATTCCAGGTAAGTTTTTCGCCTGCCAAATAAATATGATTTAACTCATCAAGATCCGCATCTTCTGTACCGATATAAAAGACAGGAACAAAATTGTATTCAGGGAAATTAATTTTCGAATACTCAGCCAGTTTTATTGTATGCAGTATTTTATAAATAAAATAAAGAGGCCCGGTAAAAATATTATTCTGATGTGCTGTCGTGAAGGTGAAAGTGTTGGTGAATGCTAACGCTTCAATATTGTCTTTTGTTTTACCGGATGCTTCAACCGTCTTGTATTGCTTTTTCAATTCCGCGACCAGCACATCGCGAAGATATTTAAATTGCTTTCTGTCTTCGATCGCTCTTTTAATTCCCTGGATTGTTGGCGGGTAATTAAAGAATTCTTTTAACGACGATTCCTGGTCAATATAATCAACCACGGTTTTACTGAAGCACCCTGTCTCCCGGTAAGGAATTCGTGTCGAAGTAAGATCCATAAGCTTATCAAAAATAGCCAGCGTTGACCTGTCTTTTACTACCGGTTGTAAAATTAACTTTACTTTACCTGGTAAGCAACGATCGTATTCCGCCAGAATGTTGGCACATAAACAATTTTGTTCTTTGCGTCAATCCCAATATCAGCTGAATTTTTTTTATCAGGTCTTGAATCAAGCAACAGTTGCTTGCTGCCATCGCCATTAATATACCAAACAACACCTTGCCAGCAGGAAACGATGAAATCATTGCCACCAATATTTTCTATCCCGTCAGTTCCTCCTTCCATGCCATCAGCGATCCTGGTTAGCGTTTTGTCCTTATTCAATTTATACATACCCCCCGCGTCTAACAAATAAAAATCATCCCCATGAGCCAGCACTCCATTGGGTCCTTTTAAATTATCGAGGAATAATTCTGATACCCCATCTTTTACGATAAATACTTTCTTTCCTCTTGAATCTGAAACATACACTACACCAGCTTTATTGATACTTACATCATTCAATCCCCCGGCACCATTCACAACAATTCTTTTTTCAATATTACCACCCTTTACATCAATGACCGCCAGTTCATTAAAATCGGCCACATACAATTTCCCATTATGAAGTCCCATTCCCTTTGGACAATTCAGACCGGTTACCCATTCAGCTGCTATCACTTTTCCATCGGTCCCCACTTTACCGATCGATCCCTTGCCATCCTTTGCCCATGGATCAGTGCCATCAATATTTGCCACATACAAAACTTTATTAGCGGCATCGAGCAAAGCAGATTCAGGAACTTTTAATACCGAATCCGTTTCCCACAATTTTACTAATTGGTGTTGCGAATGTGCAGATGTATACATACATACGCCGAGCGTTAAGGCTGATATCGTGGTCAAAACTTTTTTCATAATATGAGTTTAGATAAGCTGTAAGTTACGTACTAATGAGCTAACTAAACCTTGCAGGATCAAAAGCGGATAATTCAATCGAATATTTTTTACCCGAAATGATCTCTTCGATCAATTGTCCGGTTCCGGCAGCCGCGGTGACACCCAACATAGCATGCCCGCCGGCATAGGAAAGATTCAAAAACTTATTGTGTCTCCCGATATAAGGCATGCCATCCGGGCTCACGGGTCTGTAGCCAAACCAGGCTTTACGTGTATCAGGTTGCGGCAGATCCATTGCCGGATAATATTTTTTAAATGCATGGTAAATCGCCATAACACGTTTGGGTAAAATATTATCGCTGTGCCCGCTAAGTTCCATAGTACCCCCTATTCTCAACCATTTACTAATGGGAGTTGTTGCCGTTCGATCGTCAACCAATATCGAAGGGTATTGCAAGTTCTTTTCTAATCCATCGTACACCATGCTATACCCTTTGCCGGGTTGCAACGGCGTATAGATAGAAAGCAGCCTGGAAATACTTTGTAACCACGAGCCATTTGCCAAAACCAATTCTTCACAACCCAGTTTTGCATTTTCAGTCACCACGCCGGTGATCTTTCCCCCTGCCGTTTCAAAACCTTTCACTTCGGAGTTTAACCAGAACTGCACCCCTTTATCTTTTAGATACGAATAAAGCGATCGCATAAATTTAGCGGGGTTCACATGACAATCGTCAAGATAAAGAACGCCACCCGCGACATTTGTTTCCACCTGCGGCTCATATTCCTGTACCTGCTGAGGCGTACACATGATCGTTCTCAATCCATAACCATTTGCCTGGTCAGCCAAATGCTTTTCATGATCTCCGGTCTTTTCATTTTTCCAAAGCATCCAACAACCTTTCTCTGTCATATCAAATGGTTCCGGCAATTCATTCTTCACTTCATTCATCAAATGCCGTGTCAATTGCAACAGATTATTCATGTGTGGCGCATTCTCTTCCACCTTCTTTGCAGTAGCACTTTTCCAAAAAGTCATTCCCCAGCGAACAAGATCCAGGTTCAATCTTGGCTTAATATAAAAAGGAGATGAAGAACTCATCATCCATTTCACACCCTTTGCGACAATACCCGGTGTTGCCAAAGGAATAAAGTGCGATGGGGATACATAACCCATGTTTCCAAATGAACATCCGCCGGTAATATCGCCTCTGTCAATAACGGTTACTTTGTGTCCGGCTTTTTGTAA
>DASVAM010000148.1:0-12399 GCA_036376375.1 Chitinophagaceae bacterium | reverse complement strand
ATTAATTTCAGAGGCAATCTCTCCGATGCAGAGAGCGTCTTAACATCTTATGGCTCGGGCACACAAGTTACCGGCAACTATAACGGTAAAAGAATAGGTGAAATCTGGGGTTATCGTTCTGACAGGTTATTCCAGATGAGCGACTTTGAATTGGATGCAAACGGTAAGCCTATTTTAATTACGCTGACAGCTGCAGAAAGTAGTTTGCATGGCAGTAAGCAAGCGTATAAGTTGAAGACTGGTGCCGATGGCAAAAAACCAATTTATCAACCTTTCTTACAAAATTCGGCCAATTTCAGGTTTGGTCCCGGCGATGTCAAGTTTAAAGATCTGAATGGAGATGGTGAAATTAGTAACGGAAAGGGAACACTGGCTGATCATGGCGACCTGGAAGTTATCGGAAATTCAACTCCCCGTTATGAATATGGATTCAGAATTGGCGCTGACTATAAAGGCATCGATATAAGTGCTTTTTTCCAGGGAGTTGGCAGTCGTCAACTATGGGGTGATGGATTCCTCGCAATACCTGGCTACGAGTCAAGCAATGGTGCAATGCCAGAGGCAATCGCCGGTGATTATTGGAGACCCGACAATACCGGAGCATTTTACCCGGCTGCGTACAATAATGCTGGTAGCAGCACAACGAATAACCTGCAAGTGCAGGATAGATATTTGTTGAATATGGCTTATCTCCGGTTAAAAAACCTCACTGTCGGTTATACGCTGCAGCAATCATTTCTTAGAAAAGTATCGATCAGCTCAATAAGGATATATGCTGGTTTAGAGAATTTCATAACCTGGGATAATTTACGTGATCTGCCGATTGATCCGGAAAGTATCAATGGCTACTCCATGTGGAGTGCCACTGGGTACAACCTGGGTAGAACATCAACAGGGATCCCGGCATTCAAGAGTGCGTCATTCGGTATTCAATTGAATTTTTAAAAATTAAAGAAATGAAATATTCAAAATATTTATTTAGCATATTGGCTTGTTTAGGTTTTCTTTCTTGCAACAAGAATGTTCTGGACAGGCCGCCTTTAACAAGTTATGTTGATGACCAGTTTTGGAGAAATGAGGATGACGTTCGGCTGTATGCGAATGGGTATTATCCGAACTATTTTAATGGTTTTAACACTAGTTTTACGGTAGATTATACTCCTGTAAGAGGATACACTTTCAACGATGACCTGACTGGCAAGAATGTTCAATCAAATTTCGAAAGCAGTGTTCCCACTTCCAGAGGATCTACTTCTGAGGCGGCTGCATGGATGGGGGAATATGCGGGTCCCACATGGAACTTTGCCTGGGTCCGCAAATCAAATATTTTTATAGACCGCTTGGATAATGTCGCAAAACCTAATCTCACCGAAGCAGCATACAAACACTGGATGGCCGTTGCAAGATTTTTCAGAGGATTTGAGTATAGCCGCCTGGTCAGCGTATTTGGAGATGTACCTTATTTTGACAAGGTGGTTGAAAACACTGATCTGGCCGCATTATATAAGGACAGAGATAGCAGAGGTCTTGTTATGGATAAAGTTTATGATGACTTCAAATATGTGTTGGAAAGCATTCGGGAAAACGACGGTACTCAATTTCTGAATAGATATATTGCTGCTGCTTTCATTTCCCGCTTCATGTTATTTGAAGGAACATTTCAGCATTATCATGGTTTGGATGCAGCAAGAGCAAAAAAATATTTAGAATTTGCCGTAGACGCTGCAGCAATTGTTATAAACAGTAACAAATTCAACTTTAGCCGGGATTTCAAAACTTTATTTTCATCCGACAACCTTGCTGGCCATCCCGAAGTTCTTCTTTACCGCGCATACGATGCAGCTTTAACTATCACACATTCCATCGGCTCGTATCAAAACGGCACAGAAGTAGTAGGTGTAGATGCCAACCTGGTATTAATAAAATCTTTTATAGCCACTGATGGGAAACCATGGCAAAATTCATCTGTAGCAAATGCATCAAGCTTTGCCATTGCTGACCTGGTGAAAACCCGTGATCCACGCTTCGAGGCATCCTTCGTAGATAGAACCCTTGCTTCTTCAGCTACACTTTTATATGGATATAAATTTGCATCAAGGGAAGCCATAACCTACATCGGCAGAGCCTATCCTCCGGCATGGGGTAGCAATACAAATACCAGCGATGCGCCTGTGATGAGACTAGCAGAAGTTGTGCTGAACTGGATAGAAGCAAAAGCCGTATTGGCACAATACATGGGCGGACCCGCAGTCACCCAGGCTGATTTGGATAAATCTATAAATGCTATCCGTAATCGACCGTTAGATGCTGCAGCTATCGCAAAGGGCGTAGTAAAGACTGCGCCATTACTTCTTGCTGCAATCCCTGCCGATCCAACAAAAGATGCGGATGTACCCGAGTTAATTTGGGAAATTCGTCGTGAAAGAAGAATGGAGTTTGTATTTGAGCATACAAGGTTGTTAGACCTGAAACGCTGGAAGAAACTAAGCAACATGAACTATAGCACCAACCCGGATTATTTTCTCGGGCCATGGGTAAATGTGCAGGCTGAAATACCCAGCTATTTAACTGCAGCTAACATCGGTAGAGTAAGAGTTAAAAAGGCCGATGGAACGATCGTCTCGTGGAATGGCACCAATGCAAGTTCTATGATCGGCTTTTGGATGGTTGAGAATGCGCAGAACA
Source organism: Chitinophagaceae bacterium (assembly GCA_036376375.1). Taxonomy (GTDB): domain Bacteria; phylum Bacteroidota; class Bacteroidia; order Chitinophagales; family Chitinophagaceae; genus VBAS01. The sequence continues at coordinate 9,714 of DASVAM010000148.1, read as the reverse complement.
GGGCAGCTTTTACTGACCGGTCATACATGTCTCCGGTGGGACAATCCCAGATAATTCAGTATGAGGAAAAAGGATTTAAGCTGACGCAAACAAAGGGTTGGTAAATTATTTATTTGATTGAAACAATAACATTTTTCAAAAGGCTGTCATACAAGCAGACAGCCTTTTTTTGTTTACTAAATCGTTTGAAAAGATGACGGCAAGAAATTTCTTTTTTGTAATGGCACTCACCATGGTCATATCATTTTCTTATGGCCAGACAGCATTTCATTTTGCACACATTTCAGATACACATATAGGTAGCAATAATGCCGAAGAAGATCTCAGACGAACGGTACAAAACATCAATAATGATTCATCTATAAAATTCGTGATCCTTTCAGGCGATATTACTGATTTTGGTTCGGATGCAGAATTTCTTCTTGCAAAACAAATACTGGATAGCCTCAACAAGCCCTGGTATATTATTCCGGGTAATCACGATTCCGGCTGGTCTGAAAGCGGTACCAACAGCTTTAAAAAGATCTTTGGTTCAGAGACATTCAGTTTCATGTATGGCGGATATTTATTTCTCGGGACTGTTTGTGGCCCCAACATGCGAATGAGTCCCGGGCAGGTTTCAAGAGAAAATATTTTATGGCTTGAATCCGAGTTGAACAATTTAAAAGACAAAGCCATTCCTGTTATCTATATAAATCATTATCCCATAGATACGTCTTTAAATAACTGGTTTGAAGTAATGGATCGTCTTAAGAAAACTAATATTCAATTGATATTATGCGGGCATGGACATTCCAATCGCGTATTAAATTTTGAAGGCATACCAGGAATTATGGGAAGGTCAAACTTAAGAGCAAGAAACCCTGTGGGTGGTTATAATGTAGTTACCATAAAAGATGGAGTGGTGACTTATGAAGAACGTAATCCTGTTACGAATGAACAAAAACAATGGGCACAGGTTAAATTACATAATTACAATTTCTCAGCTGACACTGTTCATTATTCCAGGCCTTCTTATGCAATCAATGCCAGGTATAAAAATGTAAAAATAACCTGGCAATTCAAGGATGAAAGCGACATTGGTTCCGGGGCGGCCATAACGAAAGACCGTGTAGTCGTCAGTAATTCAAACGGTTCGATATATGCATTGAATATAAAGAATGGAAAAAAGATCTGGTCCTTTACGACCAATGGGAAAATCTATTCAACACCGGCCATAGAAGGCGAGCTCGTTGTGGCGGCTTCTACTGATCATAATATTTATTGCGTGAATACGCGAACAGGTAAATTGATATGGAAATTTGAAACGCAAAAACCAATCGTTGCCAATGCGCTTATCAAAAATAAGACTGTTTATATCGGTTCTTCGGATGGACATTTCAGAGCAATAGACATAAACAATGGACATTTAAAATGGGATTTTAATGGTGTCAAAGGATTTGTAGTAACCACTCCCCTCTTCTATAATAATAAAATTTATTTCGGGAGTTGGGGAACAGAATTTTATGCAGTAGATGCAGAGACGGGTTCATTAGTATGGAAATGGAATAATGGGTCTTCCAATCGTATGTTCTCCCCTGCAGCCTGCTATCCGGTAGCAACCGGCGGAAAAGTTTTTATTGTTGCTCCGGATCGTTACATGACAGTTTTTGATGCCGAAACTGGTAAGGTAACCTGGAGAAAAAATGATCCGGCTAATCGAGTGAGGGAATCAATGGGCTTATCGAAAGATAGCACGCTGATATACTCAAAAACCATGGAGGGAGAATTGATCGGCATCTCAACTTCTGCTCCTGACATGAACATTACCTGGAGATCCGGCACAGCTTTGAATTATGAAATCGCCCCTACTGCAATCGTGGAATTTCAGAATACTATTTATGTGCCATCGAACTCCGGAGTGGTAGCTGCCGTAAACCGTATTGATGGCTCCATATTATGGAAACATAAAATTTCAAATGCACTGATAACGAGTGTAGTTCCTGTTGCAAAAACGAAATTGCTGGTTACGTCAATGGACGGTAAAGTTACTTTGCTGGAATATAAGCCATAAAATGCCGTTGAAGAGATATTTTTATCTATCCAAAAAACATATAAGCGAGCAGTATCGAAGTGATGATGCCCACAAGATCGGCGAGTAACATAACCCCTACTGTATACCTCGTATTCTTAACTGCTATTGCGCCAAAATAAACTGCAATTACATAAAAAGTGGTATCGGAGGAACCCTGCAAAACACAGGCAAGCCGGCCTGCAAACGAATCAGCTCCATATGCATTCATTGTATCGATCATCATTCCCCGGGCACCGCTGCCGCTTAATGGCTTAATCAGCGCTGTTGGCAAGCCATCAACAAATCTCGTATCTGTCCCCAATGCTGAAAAAAGATTCTTCATTCCATCGATGATGATCTCAAAACTGCCACTGTTACGAAGCAAACTGATAGCAACCAGCAAACCGACCAGATAGGGGATGATGCGAATAGCAGTTTCAAAACCGCCTTTTGCACCTTCAATAAAAGCTTCAAAGATGTTTATTTTCTTATACACCCCACCAAGCACAATTAAAAAGAGTATAAGTAATAATATCCCATTGCCTAAAATTCCGGAAACCATTTGCAAACGACCAGTACTTAAAGAAGTCAGATACCAAACCAACGCAGCGATCAGAATTGAAATACCGCCAACCCACGCAATGATCACCGGTTGAAGAAGATTTATTTTTTGTTTTAATGAAACCATAAACATAGCAGCCATCGTGGCAACAAACGTCGCGATCATGCAGGGCACAAAAATATCTGTTGGGTTTGCTGCAGGAGGTTTTACGGCGGCTCTTGCAGCAATGATCGCAACAGGTATCAATGTTAATCCGGCTGCATGAAGACACATAAACATTACCTGTGCATTGGTGGCCCTGTTTTTATCAGGGTTTAATTCCTGCAAACTTTCCATTGCTTTGATACCAAATGGAGTTGCAGCATTATCAAGACCCAATAAGTTGGCGGAAAAGTTCATTACCATATGCCCCATTGACGGATGGCCTTTGGGCAAGTCAGGGAATATTTTTGAAAAGAAAGGGCCAATAACTCTTGATAAAAACCGAATGCCCCCTGCTTTTTCTGCGATGCTCATAAATCCCATGAACAGTGCCATGATACCGATAAGGCCGATACAAATTTCCACTGCACCTTTACAAGTATCGATAATACCATTTGACGGCAACAAGCGAAACACCTTGTAGCCACTTCCCTCCTTCACCACTCTTTCTTTATCCCATACGGCAGTTTTTTCATAGTTGAGTTGAGCGGCTACCGTTGCTGGTAAAGCTGCAGAGTCTACAAGACGGGTTGAAATGGTGTCTGTATTTTTCCCGGTTACTAATTGACTGAATATTTTTTGTTGCCCTGGTTGAAATGTGAATTTGACGGTAGCGACTAAAATAGCGATGACGATAAATGCCGTCCATATCCTGCTTAAAGCCATGTAATGTTAGATTTACGATTTCGGATTTTAGATTGGATTAAAGTTGAAGATTACTGATTTTTAGCGATTCTCCAAAAGCATCTTTTCACATTTCGTCACGTAACTGTTGGGCCTTATCTTTGCGCCTCAAAAAAATGCAGGTCAAGTATTTTGTTGCGTAGCGATAATGAAGTACCCCGATTTGATTGGGGCGACGCAACAAAACCCAATAGTGACTAAGCTGTCGGGCTCAAAATCTTAAATCTGCAATCTAAAATCTAAAATCGATCATGGGACTTCAAGCTGGAATTGTCGGGTTACCAAATGTGGGAAAATCAACTTTATTTAACGCAGTAAGCAATAGCGCGAAAGCACAGGCGAGCAATTATCGTTTTTGTACAATCGATCCGAATGTGGGGCTGGTGGATGTACCGGATCCACGCCTGTATAAATTGGCGGAGCTTGTCAAACCTAATAAGATCGTGCCCACGCAACTGGAGATCGTTGATATTGCCGGATTGGTGCGTGGTGCAAGTAAAGGTGAAGGTCTTGGTAATAAATTTTTAGGTAACATTCGTGAAGTGGATGCCATCATTCATGTCATCCGCTGTTTTGAAGATGAAAATGTCTTGCGTGATGAAGGGGCTATCAATCCTGTTAGTGATAAGGAGATCATCGATACCGAACTTCAATTGAAAGACCTTGACAGCGTTGAGAAAAAAATTCAGAAAACAGAGAAGCAGGCCCGTGTTGATCCAAAATTAAAAGCTGAGTTGGAAGTGTTGATACATTGTAAAGAACATCTTGAAAGAGGAAAAAGTATTCGGGAGTTGAAATTGAGTAAAGAAGAAAAGGTTGCTATTGCAGACCTGTTTTTACTGACCGACAAGCCGGTTCTATATGTTGCCAATGTTGATGAGCCATCGATGCATACTGGCAACAGATTTTCTGATGCACTAAAGGAAGCTGTGAAAAATGAGAATGCTGAAGTGATCATCATGAACAATTCCATTGAGGCACAGATACAGGAAATGGAAAATCCTGAGGACAGGCAATTATTTATGGAAGAATATGGAATGAAAGAACCGGCTTTAGACAGGTTGATTCACGCTACTTATAAATTGCTTGGCCTATATACATATTTTACTGCTGGTGTTCAGGAAGTAAGAGCATGGACAATACATGAAGGGTGGAAAGCCCCGCAAGCTGCCGGAGTCATTCATACTGACTTTGAAAAAGGATTTATCAAAGCCGAAGTGATCAGCTATGACGATTTTATTAAATACGAATCAGAAGCTGCCTGCCGCGAAGTGGGTAAACTAAGGATTGAAGGAAAAGAATATGTGGTGAAGGATGGCGATGTAATGCATTTCAGGTTCAATGTGTAGAACCAATCCGGCCCATCCCCAATAACCGGCCCATCCCCAAAAACCCGCCCATCCCCCAAAACCTTTAATATTTTTGAATATGCTGCTAAAGCCCCTTCCCGATGGGAAGGGGGAGAAAGACCCAAGCCCAACCCCAATTACTATTTATTATTGTTGAATACCCTACTAAAGCCCCTTCCCGATGGGAAGGGGGAGAAAGAACCCGATTATCTTTGCATTGCTATAATCCTTCAATCCAATTATTAGAATTATACCTAAGTTCCCCCTTCGGGGGACAGGGGGCTTCTTCCCGATGGGAAGGGGAGAAAGACCCAAGCCCAACCCCAGGGAACTATTCCTTGAAGATGGAGATTCCGCTAAAGCCCCTTCCCGATGGGAAGGGGAGAAAGACCCTAAGTATCTATTTGCATAATTACAAAACTTCAATTCAATTATTAGGCTTAAATCCAGGTTCCCCCTTCGGGGGACAGGGGGCTGGTTTATATCCAGGTTCCCCCTTCGGGGGACAGGGGGCTGTGGTTCTAAAATAGTGCTCTGACAGAAGCCCTTCCAATATGCACCGTCCTCGCATCACCAGGCTTACGTCCCTCATACACAAAATTCAATTCAAGATTATTGAGCAATCTCTTTGTAAGATCAATGCTCCAGAGGTAGTTACTGCCGGGCAATAAACCATCGAGCATGATGTAACTCACTGTTGTGTTGGCTGGATATTTATAATCGATACTATTAAATGTAAATTTTCCTGTAATGGAACTGTTTTGAAGTACATTATATTTTGTTTCCAGGTTTACCGAGTTGGAAGTTGATTTTTCGCCTCCGTATAAAGGATCATTCTTTTTATTGTCATATTTATAACTTGTCGACAGTCTGAATTTTGTTCCCTGTATAAAAACCAGTCGCGGTTCAATATTGTAAATATCGAGTTCATAGTTACGGTTGGCAAAACTTGGAGTATACAATCCATTAATTCCTTTTTTGCCGCTGACATCAAATGTGATAGACCGGCTAAGGTTCCACCTGGCTTTCATGGTCCAGTCATTTAATTTTCGACTTTCATAACCATAAGTAAGCAGGATCTTCCCCCGGTTGCGGAGATTACTGATATCAAAACCCCATTTACTGCTAAAGCGATTAAATGAAAATGTATTTAGAAAAATTGTGCTCAAGGTTATCAGCGCAGTATCGGCGAGCTCATATTTAAAAGGATTGAATTCAGTATTTCCTTTTGCTAACGATTTTTTATTAACCTGCAGGGAAGTTTTTAAATTCGTGCGGGCAATAAACTTCTGAAATCCTGCAAGATCCGTTTTATTCAACATAGCCCTGGGATTTAACTGCAGACTATAATTAAAAGTTGTATAATTCGCTTTTACAAAGCGGTTAGTGGGAGTGAAAATGCGAATGAATTTTGCCTGGTCAGGAAATAAGGCTTCCTCGAATTCATTTAGTTGCTGAATAAGATCATTGTTATAATCGATCCATGCAAACTGACCCTGGCCAGCCGGCACTTCGAGGTACGAAAAGTCCCGCTGCTGCTCCTGCCCTGTCCCTAACTCATACAAAACGTTTCCTATCACCAAACCCTTCCATTCATTTATAAGATACTCGGCGCGGCCAAGTATCGTTTCATCTTCTTTCTGCTTGGAAACATTGTTCAGTATCTTCAATCTTCTATAGGTAGTATTTAAGAGCAACTGGTGATGCTGATTCGATAACAATTCAGTCTGGAGATTAATATTCAGGCTTCGGTCGCCACGAATAAACTTCTTGCCGACAGGATATTTATCAGAACGGGTAAAGAATGTAATGCCATATCGATTCGTCTTTTTTTCGGATGATCGCAGGTAAGCCGAATAAGTATCAAAAGAAAAACTTTGATTCGTTAAAGTATCCGTGGCTTTGTCCTTTGTCTTATTGTCTTCCAGCGTGTATTTGAAACCCAACCTGAAATCTCTTAATCGTTTTAACTCTTTGCTGATATCAATGACCGGCCTAAAAAACCCCCCTTCCGTAAACTTGTCATTAAAACTTGTAAAAGCAAGCTGGTTATTGAATTGCCATCCTTTTACACTTTGAATTTGCTGAAGATTATTTTGAAAACCATTGTATCCATCTCCCCTGTGATAATTCATTAATTGGTAACTAAGAGAATTATTTTTTGCATTCTGCAACCGGGCAGATGCTTTGATGATATGTTCGTCCTGCGGCAGGGTCTGTAAACCCAATCCCCAATCACGGGTAAATTCAACGTTTCGAATTCTTTCAAGTGGTTTGAATTTTCCCTGCACAAATTCATAATCAAGACTGGATACCAGCTGTGTTTTCTTTGCTCCCGATGATTTTATTAATGAAGAGTTCCCAAATTGAACCTTGGCAGCAATCCCAATATCATCGCCATTATCCTTTTCCGAAAAAGTGTTAGCATCATAATTACTTACCGCGACCTCAGTTTTCAAAAAAGTATTACTGCTCATCCGGTAATCCGTCCCAAAATTTATCACCTGCTGTTTCTTGGGAGTAACAAGCAGGATCACAGGCTCATATTGCCCTTGTTTTACACCTGAAACAGGCATAATGAATTTATATACTTTTCCGTTGGCCCCGTTAAATTCAGGAACGTAATTCCCCTTCCCTTGCCCAACATCTGTGAAAGCCAGATTATATTTTGCAACAAACGGATCTGTGGAATATTGGTAAAACGAATCGATGCCGGTACCCGGGTTGTAATACATCTTTTCATATAAAACCTTTCCCGGATCAAACAACGTGTCAATTACGGCGGAAGGATAAAGCGCGTTTTGGATACTGTCTCCAAGATTTGTTAAAAAAAGTTTCTGGTTATCATCAAGCGTTTGGTTGATCTGTGAATTCTTCGAATCGCTGTTATTAAACGCTCCGACAAATAATTTCAGCTTTTTATTGATGTCAAACTCCTGCGATACATATAGATTCGCGTTTAGATAATTACGGTCTGCATATTCAAACTCCACCTGTATACGGCTGTCTTTGGTTATCATCCGGCGCGGCGTAAAAGTAATTTCAGCGGAATTATAATTGATCACATAATCCCGGTCTTCGCCACGTTGTAATAGTTCGCCATCAATAAAAACCCTTTCCGTTCCGGCAAGGACAATAAAAAAGAATTCATTATTTGCACCGGTAAGACGGTATGGCCCCTGGTTGCCTTCCAATCCCTGGAAGATATTTCTTGTAAATTTCCCCTTGGCGATCGATCCGCTTACAAAAGTGTTTGATAAAGTATTTGCTGAGATGTAATTATTTGTCTGAAAAGATATTCCCTGCAATCTTTTATAAAAATTAAGAAAGTAAGTTTTGTTTTGCCGGATGTCAATATCTCCAAGATTCAATTCCCAGGTTCTCTTTTTAAATTGCAGAAATACCTGGTCAAATTCATTTAATTGTTGGGTTGTTCCATCAGGTTGTATGGGTAAATTATTATCCGTGATGGCGGCATTGATCTCAATGCTGTCGCCCAGCAAACCATTTAATGTAAGATTAAAATTAGAATTAACTACTGCGTCCTGGCTGTTACCGAAAGAAATACCACGACCAAAACTTCCATTGTATTGAAGATTTCCAAAATCAAACAGTCCGCGGGCCACTTGCTGTTCATTCAGACCGAACTCGAATGGCTTTGCATAAAACTTATAGCTGACACTGTCAAAGTTCATTCTTTGTACAACTGAATTCAGCTTATAAGGAAATACGCGGTAAACAACCGTGACACTATCGGTTGATGGCACTGTTTTCCATTTCAATAAAGCATTTATATTGTCAAAAGAGTAAGCCGAATCACTAAAACTTTCAATAAAGAATGTATGGGGTATAATACTCAATGTGTCGATACGGAGAGTATCAGCAACCACCGCGATCTTTTTCTTTCGAAGGTTAGATAAAGGCTTGCTATCCTGTGCAGGAATTTGGGCGAAGCTTTCCAGTACAGCTAACAAAAGGGTAGCGAAAACTATTATCAGCCGTTTTTTGCTCAAAAGCGGTGGTTTTTCATTACTAAAACGTAAAATTCAGCATTTTATGGCAGCAATCCTATGTTGATTTATAAAATAGGCAGCCCACGGTTTAAGCCGTGGGCTGCCTATTTGGAAAAAAAACTGCGATTTTATTGTGTTATCCCTTCCAATGAAAATAAGAACGCATAGATAAGGGCTACATCTTCCAGGGCGCGAAACCTTCCCGAGGCACCCCCGTGTCCAGCTTCCATATTTGTTTTAAACAGGATTATGTTCTTATCAGTCTTCATCTCCCGCATTTTTGCCACCCATTTTGCGGGCTCAAAATACTGGACCTGGCTATCGTGAAGTCCGGTTGTGATCAGCATATTCGGGTATGCCTTTGCTTCCACATTATCATAAGGTGAGTAGGACTTCATATATAAGTACTCTTCTTTGTTGGCTGGGTTACCCCATTCCAGGTATTCGCCAGTTGTCAAAGGAATACTTGCATCACTCATTGTTGTGATGACATCAACGTAGGGAACCTGGGCAACAATCCCGTTCCACAGGTCCGGACGCATATTGACGATAGCACCCATCAATAATCCACCTGCACTGCCGCCCTGCGCATATACATGTCCTTTAGACGTATATTTTTCTTTAATAAGAAATTCGGCACAGTCAATGAAATCATTAAACGTGTTTATCTTTCTCATCATTTTCCCGTCCTCATACCATTCACGGCCCATTTCCTGGCCCCCACGTATATGCGCAATGGCAACGACAAATCCTCTGTTCAATAAACTCAACCGATTACTGTTGAAAGTAGCATAGGAAGTTGCGCCATAAGAACCATAACCCGTCAATAACAAAGGATGACTTCCATCTTTT
>DASVAM010000144.1:0-21414 GCA_036376375.1 Chitinophagaceae bacterium | reverse complement strand
TTAGGTTATGCCAAATCCCAAACGCAGACATAGTCAGCAAAGAAGTGCAAAAAGAAGGACACATTACAAAGCAACTGAAACCACTTTAAGTACCGACGGTACGACAGGTGAAACACATGTTAGACATCGTGCACATGTAAGTGAGGGCAAGCTTTACTATAAGGGTAAAGTTGTGAGTGAGAAATCCCCTATTAAGAAATAACTTCTTAAATCAGATAACAAACCTGTCTGCCGACAGGCAAGATTCCAAATTCCAATTGGGCTTTTCCCGTTGGAATTTGGAATTTTTGCATACAACTACTTCGTGTGCAATGCATATCATGGTCGATGGAATTTGGAATTTGTTATTTGGAATTTTACTTTGCAGATATTATGACGATCGGAATTGATATGATGGGTGGCGATTTTGCACCCTTAGAAGCGGTGAAAGGGACAGCGGATTATTTGCGGGAAGAGCAAAAAGCCACATTGGTTCTTATTGGTGACGAATCCAGGCTAGAACCACTCATCTCCGAATACAAACTCCCACGGGAGAATATAAAAATCGTTCATGCCAACCAGGTAATAGACATGCATGAACACCCTACCAAAGCATTAAAAGAAAAACAAAAATCTTCCATAGCAATTGGCTTCCATCTCCTGGCGGCAGGAAAAACAGATGCGTTCATTAGTGCAGGAAACACAGGTGCCATGCTTGTTGGCGCACTATTTAGCATTAAAGCGCTGGAAGGTGTTTTGCGGCCAACTATTTCTACGATCATTCCAAAAGAAAATGGTGACACCGGCTTGTTGCTCGATGTGGGGTTAAATGCAGACTGTAAACCGGAACAATTAAATCAATTTGCGATAATGGGTTCTGTGTTTGCACAAACCATTCTTGGCATTGAAAATCCCAAAGTTGGTTTAATGAATGTGGGCGAAGAAGAAGGCAAGGGGAATATACTTTGCCAGGCCACCTATCCCCTTTTAAAAGAAAATAAGCACATTAACTTTATCGGTAATGTGGAAGGCCGTGACGTCTTTATGGAAAAAGCCGATGTGATGGTTTGCGAAGGTTTTACCGGTAACATTATTTTGAAAATGGCCGAGTCCCTTTATGACATCGCTCAAAGCAAAAACATCCAACACGAATATTTTGAGAGGTTCAACTTTGAGAACTATGGTGGCACACCGGTCCTGGGCGTCAATAAGCCTGTTATCATCGGCCATGGCATTTCGCAGGCAAAATCATTTAAGAACATGGTAGTGCTGGCACAGAAAATGATCGATAAAGATGTGATGCAACGGATGAAGGAAGAATTAGTCTAAACGTTCTATTCTTCATTGTGTCTGTTTAATTATCTTTAAAATCCCGTCGCCACCCATGCCTAATTTTTTAAATATATCTTTATTCGTTTTTGCGTTTGCTCTTGTTTTCGCTGCTCCGGAAGCCGACTGGGATGACAAGACAGAACCGGGGAACGCAATGACAGAAAAAACTATCTTTTATGATCTCGCGGGTAATATCGTTCCCATAAAAATTCAACGATACGGCGAAAAAAACAACCTTGTTTTTATCAGTCTCCACGACGATGAGATTACCGCTGTTGATGCCACCAAAAGAATATTAAGAGAACATGGCGGCATGCTGATCGAGCTGGAAAATAATGCTCAAAGAAATATTCGCTTTAAACTGGGCAAACACGTTTATAAAGTTGATCCTAATACAATTTTTTCCAAAGAAGGAATTAAAAAATCTTTAGAACAATTTGAAAGGACATCCGTAAAAGCAGTTAATGAAGTGGAGAAGCTTGGGCGGCGCATTATCCAGCTGATACCGGGAAATGCAAGATGCATAGTCGCATTACACAACAATACGCCTGACTTTTATTCCGTCAGTGAATATGCTCCCGGAAATAAAAGATCAGTTGATTGTAAAAAGATCTACATTAACGATGAACAGGATGCTGATGACTTTTTTCTCACAACAGATAATAATTTATATGAAAATCTTGCCGGGAAAAGATACAATGTCATTCTCCAGGATAATAAAAATTGCACAAACGATGGATCACTCAGTGTTTATTGTGGAAAAAAAAATATACGCTACATCAATTGCGAAACTGAACATGGAAAATCCGCCCAATATTATGAAATGATGAAGGCCCTGGTGGCTTTTTTTGAAAACAATTAATGAGGTTTTGACAGCCAACTTCTACCTATTTTTTATACCTCTTTTTGGGGAGTAAATATTTCGGCCCGTTTCAAACCTTTCTTTGTATATTTAATCTTTATCTCCGCCCCTTTAAAAATCACACCTGATTAGTATCTCAATTCCTCCCCGTGAAAAAATCTTAATCTGCCTATTTATACTCAATGGATCCTGCTTGAAACATGGTTTTGAGTGGTGTCTGCCTTTTGGAATCCACGCATTGCTTTTTTAAGCATGTTTACAAAAAATTAAAGATCTGTAAACACCGAACCCAACTGAGATCTAAATATCATTATTATGAAAATCAAACTAACGATCAAAATTCTTTTCCTTGCATTAGGATTTTCTGTTGCGCACGAGAAATTAAAGGCGCAGGAAGGCATCTATAAATATGTTTTTCTTTCTGGTGCTAATAGCCCCGGAACTACTCTCATTGGCTCGTCTATAACAATCAATGGTGTCTCATCCACTGGTTTTAAAGGTACTGTGGGAGCTTATAAACTTGTGCAAACAACAGGTAATGCAACAATTAAAGCTCATATCCACTCAGGAGATAAGGTAAGTATCACGAATAGCAATGTAATTGAAGGTAATATTGCCGCGGGTAACTCCTCGGGGTCGTCAGGCACGATTGTATCTATTGGCTCAAGCGTTACATTAACCGGCAATATCGATTCAAAGGGAGATATTGTCGTTGGCGGAGGAACAGTAACTGGTACGGTTAATGTTTTTCCGGGAACTTATTCGGGACCAACCCCTGGCAATCCTGTAATTGGCAATAATCCACAAGTCCCCGATCTGCCAGCATTGCCGGCTCCAAAAACTTTTTCCTCACCACCAACAACAAATATTACAGGAAACACCACGCTAACTTCAAATTCAACAGATACAATATTTTCAGGAAACATGATATTCTCCGGTAACAAAACACTCAAATTGGTGAATCCCGGGGTATATGTTTTTAATTCATTCCAATGGTCTGGAAACTCCAATAAGCTCATTTTTGATTTCAACGGATCTACGACTGGAATTTTTTATATCTATGTCAAGAATAATGCAGACTTCGGAAAATTAAATGCAAGTGTAGTTAATGCTAATTCAACGAGCGCATCAAGGATCTATATCGAAGTACAGGGTGATGGAACCAGCGGTACCTCGATACCGGGTTACAGCTGTGTCGTTGCCAATGGTTCTTCCGGTGGTGGCTCCAAATGCCAGGGTACTATTTATGCCACCAATGGCGGCATTAGCTGTGGTGCGGGAACAGGTTCCAGCAGTTTTACAGGTGCTCTTTATAGTACACATGCTATTACAATTCAGAGTGGTGTAAACTTTGTCTATGCCCCATTTACCGATTGTTTTCCTCCCGATGTAACTGCAGGTATTAGTGTAAATAATGTGTTTACGCCGATAGACTCAACCCCACTTGATTTTACGGGCCAGACAACATTAACTGCTCATTCAAGCGCCTCCGGCGTTTCATTCAGCTGGCAGGCCACTGATGGCGGTTCCATCGCATCGAATACAAATACGGCAAGCATTACGGCGACCGCTGCAGGCACTTATATCGTTAGTGCTTCCAATAATAATGCCGCTTGTGTCGCAAAAGATACGGTGGTCGTTACCGCCAAATTACGTAACATTATTGGCGCTGAACTTCTTTCGATCTATCAGAACTATGATCCTGACAATCCAAGTGAGGAACTGGATTCATTCTTTGTAGTAGATGACGGCTATGTTACAATTGACATAATATGCAAGGCCGACACCGGAACGGTAAGTACATTATTACGAACTAATACGACTCTTTACGGACTCACGAATGTTCTGCCAAATGGTCTCAGTAAACATACTGTTACCGGTGATTTCCCCGTGATCCACTTACTGAACCTGAATGCCCTTGGTGATATTTTGAATTTTTGCAAACCTTATTATTTGCCTTTTAATTTAGGAATTGTCACCTCACAAGGAGACACCAGCATGCGATCTTATCTTGTAAGAAAAGGATATGGTCTGGATGGAGCGGGACTTAAGATTGGTGTGATATCAGACAGTTATAATACAATTCTGGATCCATCCACCACTTATAGCGACCCATGCACTGGTATTAACCAGACATCATTGATTGTAAATACGGCAGCGGTTGATCTTATAAATGGAGATGTTCCCAGCGTGACTGTCTTACAGGATTTTCCTTTCAAGCGGACTGATGAAGGAAGAGCAATGATGCAAATTGTACATGATGTTGCTCCCGCAGCGCAAAAATATTTCAAGACAGGGTTTTTCACCGCCGGCTATCTTGCACAAACTATCGAAGACATGGCGGCTTTGGGAATTAAAGTAATAACAGATGATGTTACCTATGCCGATCAGCCAATGTTAAAGGATGGGGTTGTGGCTAAATCGGTGAATAAAGTAAAAGACCTGGGAGTAGTGCATGTTACGTCAGCCGGAAATTTCGCTGGTAAATCGTATGGAAAAGCCTCCAATTTTGTGGATGCTGCTTCAATCGGATTTCCGGGTAAGAAGGCTCATAATTTCGGAAATGATAATAACAATCCCGATTTTTTCCAGAAAGTATGGCTTAGGCCGGGTTCTCATTTTATCGTATTACAGTGGTTGGATAATAATTACTCACAGGATGAATTGGCAGGTACTCAATTTGACGTAGACTTTTTCCTGACTCCCGCTGATAAAACTGATGGTACCGGTTTAATTGGGTTTAACAGGGACAACCTGCTGGGTGATGCTATTGAATTTATACCCATTCTAATTCCAGGCGATGATGAATGTGATACAGCAGCAAAAGCATACAATATTCTTATTGTAAATAATACTGCTACAGGTGATCCTGTCACCATTAAATATGTAGGGTTCAAGGGGGGACTTCGGATTGACGAATATTATGAAGGCAATTCTACAATAGTCGGCCATGCAAACGCCGAAGGAGCGCTGACTGTCGGAGCGGCCCGCTTTAATCATATTCCCGGACATCCGCTATTGCCTGCCGCATTAGCAGGTATCACAAAACCACAAATAGAAAGTTTCTCTTCAATCGGGGGAACAATGGGAAGGCAAAAACCTGATATAGTAGGACCCGATGGTGTCGATGTCACAGTTTTATTGGGACAGGATTACCCAGCTCAGGCTGCAAATAATTTTCCCAATTTCTTTGGAACATCTGCTGCTGCACCGCATGTAGCCGCCGCTGCTGTATTAATAATCCAGGCAAGAGATAAATTCCTTAAACTGCCAACTACCCCCGATCAATTGAAGGAATTGCTGCAATCAACAGCAGTTGATATGAGACCCCCGGGGCTCCTGGGTTATGATTTCACTTCAGGGCCGGGTTTGATCGATGTCGATGCAGCCATCCGAACTTTTGCCTCTCCAACACCTTTTGAAATAAGTTTAGTGAAGGCTCCAAATGTTATCCCTTGCCAGGATCCGTTTGAATTAATTATTAAAGGGGAAAATTTTAGCGATAATACCGTAATATATCTTGTTAACGAACCTGGTGATTCCGTTATTCTCACACCGACTTATATTTCGGAAACCAACGATACGATAAAAGTGATCATCAGCACTTGTTCCGGAAACCCGGAGATATTGGCCTATACCGAGCCCACTGTCAGAGTCCCACCCGTTGAAGGAGGTGCAGAAGATGGCGGCTTATCAAACAGTATAAAATTATTTAACCATGAAATTGTAGTACAGACCTTAAACGTTTCAAGAAAATACGGGGAAGAAAATCCATTACCAGCTACAATCGTCACGTATGATGGTGTTGTTGTTACCGATCAAACGACTCCTAACCTCGCCAACCTGGGTCTTGATGCTACTAAATTGAATTTAGTGGAATCTGTTGCGACACCTTCAAGCGATGTTGGTACCTACGCCATCAAAGTTTACCGGACTTTTGACGCGACAAACCCAACCGACGTAGCCTTAACAAATCAATATAGCTACGTTTTCGTGAATGGCCTGATAACAGTTAATAAAATGCCATTGACAGTAACGCCGGATCCGATAACCGTTATAGATGGTCAGCCAATACCAAATGTAACTTTCAATTATGTTTTTGATCAAACCAATGTTCCTGCGGAAATGGTCACTACCATACTTAACAATCTTGAAGCTTCGCATCAAGCCATCTTGCCAAACAATGCAATAGCGGTGATCAAAGACTTCGCAACTTCCGGAATTAATATTTCGGATCTCAATAATATGAATGCAGTCGCCAGCTTCCGGGCTATTAAAAATTCCAGGAAATTCCAGGTGGATGTTGCAGGACAACTTGTTCCGGTAACTGACCCTGATGGATTTGCAGCACAATACTTTGTTGATGTTCCAGCACAATCGATCATTGATTATATACAAAATCCTGCTTTGGCAAAATTTTATGCAGCTTACCCGGGCATAAACAATAAGGCATTATTGGGTGGTACAGCGTTGAATAACAAACTTGCCAAAGTGGAAGTAAATAATACACTGGAACAAATTGTGAATGGCACATTGGCACAGACACTTACTATTAATAACCAGCCCAATGTACCCATATTCAATAATGAATTAGTACAGATTGTAAATGGCGAAATTGTTCAATTTGTTAATGGCAAGCTTGAGCCGGTGGTAAATCAGGAGCTCGTTCAAATGGTGAACAATGAATTGGTACAAATAGTCAACAACACCTTAGAACCACTTGTCAATAACGAACTCGTGCAGCTGGTGAACAATACGCTGGTGATGATGGTCAATAATGAATTAGTGCAGGTTGTAAACGGAATAAAAGTAAATGCTGATCTGGAACCAATTGTAAATTCAGGACAGGTTTCACCGGTATTGCTGGTAAATAACGAATTGGTACAAATTGTAAACGGACAATTGCAACCAGTAACATTGGCAAATACTGAAAGAGTGTTGTTGACGAATAACGAGCTTGTACAGATCGTAAATAATGAGTTGGTGCAGATAGTAAACGGTGAATTGGTGCAGGTTGTCAACAATACACTTGAGCCAATCGTGAACCAGGAATTAGTGCAAATTGTAAACAATGAATTGGTACAATTTGTAAACGGGGTAAAAACACCCATAGGAAATAACCAACTCGTTCTGTTCCCAAATAACGAATTGGTACAAATGGTAAATGGTCAGGTGCTGGAATTTGAAAATTACGAAATAACAGGCGGTCAGGTTAACGGAACGCTTGAACCTTTTGTAAATGGTGAACTTGATCTTGTTCAAATAGTAAACAATGAATTGGTGCAGATAGTAAATGGAGAACTGGTGCAGGTTGTCAACAATACGCTTGAGCCATTAGTAAACCAGGAGTTGGTCCAGATTGTAAACAATGAATTGGTACAATATGTAAACGGGGTAAAAACAGTAGTGCCAAATAATCAACTGGTGCTTTTCCCGAATAACGAATTAGTGCAAATGGTAAACAATGAGCTGGTGCAATTCGTAAATTATCAGGTTATCGGCGGCCAGGTAAATGGCACACTTGAACAGTTTGTAAATTATGTCAATTTAAATCTTGTAAACAGTGAGCTGGTTCAGATAGTCAATAATGAACTTGTTCAAATAGTAAACCAGACCACGGGCGAGACAGCCCCGATTCCAAATAACTCACTTGTTTTGTTCCCGAATAGTGAGCTGGTACAAATTGTAAACAATGGATTAGAGCCAATTGTCAATAATGGACTAGAACCAATTGTCAATAACGGGTTGGAGCCAATTGTGAACCAGGAATTGGTGCAGTTTGTTAACAGCAACACAACGGGTGTAGGTAATACGAATAACAATACGGCCGTGATCATTGATGAGGAGGACATAAACGCTGAACAACATAACTGGCTTGGACCTATGTTCGGGATCAATATGATAACAGGCCTGGGAGTTGGAACTAATTACCTTATTCCGGGCAAATTAGTGCACCCTAATTTTGATATTACATATGTGCGGAATTCCGTAACAGTATTGCCTGATCCTTGTTTGTTGACGCATTCTCCTTTCAAAAACTTTGGAAATACGCCGGCGCCTCAACAGCCAACGAGTCTTTGGTTCAACATGACAACAAAGGTCAGTGGTCAGCTTACTGAGCCGGGTGACTATTTGTTGTTCAAATCCGGTACCGTTACCTTTAATAATATCACTTCAAATCCATTGATAAAAGATTTGCCATTAAAAGATGGGATCATCAAGGCAGTTGCCCCGGTCGATAATGTGACATATCCAAGGACATACTTCGACTTTGACGGCGATAGATGGGTGACAGAGGTACCGGTGAACTTCGCAAGCACTTCAGATATTTTTGTTACAGGAACAATCATTAATTCCAGTAACGGCTTTGTAAAACAAAATGGCAATACCAGTTCCGTTGTAAAAGGCAAGTTCTATAGTAACAAAAACTTCAGTGACCAATGGGGTTATGGAATAGCTGCTTACCGTCAACCACCAAGCTATAACTATGTTACTTATTCCCAGATCGGCGACCCAGGACAAATACAATCAATAAATGGTAATTATCGTGCAGGCACTCCGATTCCAATCATTCAATTCCTGGTACAAGGCGCCAGCGGTGGTGGCGGAAATAACTACACAGGAAGTACCAGTTCATTTGAAAACTATACGGCTTGCCCGGTACCCGGTTCTTCACCGGCAAGACCTGTAACCAGTGCAATGATGATGGAAGAAACACAGGCATCTTCGTCAAAAGCGTTCCAGCTGATGCCAAACCCTGCATCGGATAACATTACCCTGTCATTTGTTCCATCAACCACGGGCACTTCCGTTCTAACCGTATTTACGATTGATGGAAAAAAAGTTTTTGAAATTAATAGCGGAATAGTTGAAGCAGGTCAGCAATACACAAGGAAAATAGATGTAAGTACGTATAAGAATGGTGTTTATCTCGTACAGTTACTCACTAATGGAAAAATGACAGTAAAGAAATTCATTATATCAAGATGACATTAAACAACATCGAATCTGTGAATAAAAAAAGTGTACTTATGAAAAATAAAACAGTGAGTTTGATCGCTTTCCTGATTGGGCTGGCAATGACTACCTTTTCACAAGAGGTAAAGCCAGCGCAGGAAGCAACCAGTGATACAGCAAAGATTAATGCAATGCTGAAGGAAAGTACGGCTCTTTTTAAAACCGATCCCAACAAGGGTATTGAACTGGCGCTGCAGGCAAAAGAAAAGGCTGACAGAATTGGTTTTAAAAAGGGAACAGCCTATGCGCTTAAAAATGCTGGACTGGGTTATTATTTCCAGGGGAAATATGTGGAAACGCTGGATTATTGGAATCAGTCATTGAAAATCTTTGAAGAACTTCAGGATGACATAGGAATTGCAAACCTATTGAATAACATTGCAGCCGTTTATGTAAACCAGGGTGATGACGCAAAAGGCCTTGAATATGCACTTCGTTCCTTAAAGCTCTCAGAAAAAGCCGGAGACAAATTGAGGATCCTTTCTGCGCTGAATACAATCGGGAGTATTTACTTTAACAAAAAGGATACTGCAGATAAGAGAAAAGCGCTCACCTACATGGAAGCTGCATTGCCCTTGTGTGAAGCAATAGGGAACAATGATGCACTTGGTGTCATTTCAGAGAATATCGGAGAGATCTATGTTACATTGGGTGAACCAGAAAAAGCATTACCCTTTTTAGAAAGATCGATAACGGCTCTTGGTGACGCAGCTAACGCTTCAGTTGCCTATAATAGTATCGGAAAACTTTACGCCAATAAGGGCGAATACGCCAAGGCACTAACCTATCATCAACAAGCTCTTAGTATTGCTGAGAAAAAAAATAGTCCCCGGTATATTGCGCAAACACTTCGGGACCTGGCGGACCTGTATGCGACACAAAAAGACTATAGTACTGCGTTACGCTACTATGAAAGATCAAGAGCTATTGCAGAAGAACTAAAAGCGGTTTATGATCTCCAGGACATTTATTCAGGGATGGCCAACACGTATGCAATTACCAATGATTATAAAAATGCTCATAAATACCAGGGGCTATTAGGTAAAATTAATGACACCATTTATAATATTGACCGGGATAAAAAACTTGGCGCATTGCAATTTGAATTTGATCTTGAAAAGAAACAGAATGAAATTAACCTTTTGACAAAGGATAATGAACTACAGATGGCACAAACGAAAAGAGCAAAGTTTGCCAAGAATGCATTCATGATCGGGCTCTTCCTTACTTGCATCATCGCCGTGCTGATCTATAAAAGCTATCGGGACAAAGTAAAAACACATATACTTGTTGACAGGCAAAAAAATGAAATTGAGCATTTGCTTTTGAATGTATTGCCAAAAGAGGTAGCCAAAGAATTACAACTGACCGGTCGCGCTACTCCCCGACATTACAAAAGTGTGGCGGTCATGTTCACGGATTTCAGGGGCTTTACCCTGTTGACAGATCATATGTCGCCGGGTGAGCTTGTAGCAGAACTGGATGCCTGTTTCAATGCTTTTGATGAAATCATTGCGAAACATAACCTGGAAAAGATCAAAACCATTGGAGATTCGTATATGTGTGCATCAGGAATTCCCGTAGAGGATGAGCTGTATGCACTTAAAATAGTGAGGGCCGGGCTGGAAATACAACAATATATTGCCAGCAATAATGAAAAAAGACTGGAAAAAGGCCTGGAACCATGGTACCTGAGAATCGGTATACATGTAGGCCCTGTTGTCGCCGGGGTGGTAGGTAAAATGAAATATGCATACGATATCTGGGGCAGCACGGTAAATATTGCCAGCCGTATGGAAAGCAACGGAGAACCGGGTAAAGTGAATATTTCCTCCGCGACGTATGAATTGATCAAAGACTATTATGAATGTCGCCATAGAGGAAAGATCAGTGCAAAAAATGTTGGAGAGATCGATATGTATTTTATCGAGCAGGAACGCCGGATCCCATTAACCCTTACCAATACGGAGCACCAGGTTATCAGCCAATGATTCAACGCAAGCCAGGTAAGTATAGCCACCATAACGAATCTTTATTTATTACCAACGCAAAGCTGTGACGGTGCCTTTCGGCCCTACCGGGAATTATTTGGCATTACAGAATATTTAGCGCAAAGCAACCATAAAATCCAATGTTTCGATTATCGAATAAGGCGTGAAAATCTTATTCATCCATAACGAATACAAACAACATGGAGGCGAAGACGTCGCTCTCGAATTGGAAACCTCTGCTTTACGACAAAAAGGACACGTTGTAAAAACTTTATTCTTTGACAATAAACAAATTGGTGGAGTCTTTTCAAAAGTCAGAGCCGCCTTGGGCGCGATTTATAGCTTTTCTTCAGCGCGGGAAACTTCGAACACCATTCTTCAGTTCAAACCCGATATTATACATATTCACAATCTGTTTTTTATTGCTTCACCTTCCGTACTATTTGCAGCAAATAAACATAAGGTTCCCGTGGTTCTCACTCTTAATAATTACCGCCTGCTTTGCGCAAATGCATTGCTGATGCGGAATGAAGAAATATGTGAACTTTGTATTCATAAAAAATTTCCCCTTTATGGAATTAAACATAAATGCTACCGCAATTCGGCCGTACAATCTGCTTTGGTAACGACAATCACAGGAGTTCACAAATTCACGAGCACCTTTAAAAACCGAATTTCCACATTTATTGCACTAAACGAATTCTCTAGAAAAAAATTTCTAAGCTCCTCTTTGCAGATAGACGCCACAAAAATTCTGGCTGTTCCGAATTTTGTTCCGGACCCCGGTCAAGGAGACAAAATACGCGATGATTTTTTTCTATTTGCGGGAAGGATTGCCCAGGAAAAAGGTATTCACATAGCAACCAAAGCATTTGCCTCGATGCCGGAAAACAACATCATTATCATCGGCGACGGCCCGGAAAAAAAAATGCTGGAGGAAGAATACAAACTTTGCAAAAATATTTCCTTTATCGGACATTTGAAAAAACAACAAGTATATGAATATATGAAACGGTGCAAAGCTTTTATCTGTCCGTCGATTTGGTACGAAGGTACCCCTCTAACAATCCTTGAAGCCCTCGCAACCGGTACTCCGGTCATTGCTTCCAGGTTAGGTTCCATGACAGAATCTGTTGACGACAAGATTAACGGGCTGCTCTTCAGAGCCGGGGACCCTGATGATCTGCGCGATAAGATCAGGTCATTCGTAAAAAACACAAAAAACGATACAACGCTATATGATAACGCAAGAAAGACCTATATTGAAAAATATCGCGAAGAAATTCATTACAATGCGCTCTTAAAAATTTATGAAAAAGCCATCGCTCAGAATAATGGTTGAAAAATTGAAAATAGTAAGTCTTCATGTTCATCATCTTTGCTTCAATGAAAGCCTTGAACAGGTAACCGAATTTGCTTTACAAAAAAGGCCATCATATGTGTGTTTTGCAAACGTTCATATGACAATAGAAGCTTACAACGACAGATCATTCCTGGAGAAAGTAAATAGCGCTGATCTCGTATTGACTGACGGCAAACCAGTCGCAATAGCATGTAAATTACTTTATCATAAAAACCAGGACCGAATTTGTGGAATGGATTTTATTCCTTCGATACTTGAAAAGGCAAACGAAAAAAAACTTTCGATTTTTGTTTACGGATCCACAACAGATGTGATCACTTCTTTTAAAAAAATGATTGCCAGGTCGTATTCAGATATTCGTTTCGCCGGATCAATTTCACCGCCGTTCAGACCCTTAACAGTCGAGGAAACAAAAAAAGATATCGAAAAAATTAATGGGTCGGAAGCCAACCTTGTATTTGTGGCGCTTGGTTGTCCCAAACAAGAAAAATGGATGGCAGAAAATTCTGGCCAGATAAATGCATCATTGTTAGGTATTGGAAGGGCGTTGTCCGTTGTCGCCGGGCTTCAGAAAAGGGCACCAAAATGGATGCAAAATATGGCGCTCGAATGGGTTTACCGGGTAATTCAACAACCCCAACTGTTATTTAAACGGTATTTCTATACCAACTCGTATTTCATTTTTTTGCTTGCACTCGATTGGGCCAAAAATCTTTTAACCAAAAACAGAAGTGCGATCAAAAATAACCATGTGCCTAATTAAATTGGAACTTTTGCCAAGAAAAAGCATTCATTGTAAATGGAAAGTAGCATATTGAAAGTACTCGTATATTTTGATTATTTCAGGTATCCCCTTACTTATGAAGAAATAAAATCTTTTGTAGAAAGCTCGGTTGAAAAAGATAATCTTCTGACCAAACTCGATGAATTGTTGAAATCAAACAAAATATTTAAGCTCGATAAATTTTATTCATTACAAAATGACCGATCACTGGTAACTAGAAGAAATAAAGGAAATCAAAAAGCCGTCGAGCTCATGATAAAGGCAGAAAAAATATCAACCTTACTTTATAAATTTCCGTATGTAAGAGCGATTGGTATTTCGGGATCTGTTTCCAAATATTTCGCCGATGACAATGCCGATATTGATTATTTCATCATTACAAAAGCAAACCGTTTGTGGATAGCGAGGACCTTACTCCATCTATTTAAAAAAAATCCATTCCTTAAAAATCGAAAAGAGTATTATTGTATGAATTATTTTATTGACGAAGTGGCACTGGTGATAGAGGAAAAGAATATTTATACGGCAACCGAGCTTTGCACGCTAATTCCTACAGCCGGCAATGGAATCATGAAAAGCTTTTTTGAATCAAACTCATGGGCACACAAATATTTCCCTAATCGTTCAGCTCCCCTCATTAAAGAAGAAGCAAAAAAATCGTCGCAGTGGCTTAAAAAATTTATAGAGTCAATGCTAAATAATAAACTGGGCGATTCAATTGATGATTATTTTATGAAGCTGACTACCAAAAGATGGAAAAGAAAGGAAGCTGAAAAGCGACTAAATACAAAAGGAGAAAGAATGGGACTAAAAACCGGGAAACATTTTTCCAAACCAAATCCAATTTTCTTTCATGACTGGTTTATAACCAAATATGAAAAGAATCTCGAGCAAAAAAAAAGAGAATGGCAGCTTGCTGATTATGTTGAAAATCATTTGTAAAAGAAGCTGCTTGTTTCAACGGCTACCCGCTATTATCCGGGAATGTAATGGAAAAGATCTCTGTAGTCATAATAACATTTAATGAAGAAAGTAAGATCCAACGTTGTATCGAATCGGTAAAACCAGTGGCTGATGAGATCATCGTCCTTGATTCTTTTTCTACCGACAATACGGTATCCCTTGCCCGCTCAGCCGGTGCGGTCGTGCACCAGCAAAGTTTTCGGGGTTATAAAGAACAAAGAAATGCCGCGTTGCTTTTTGCCTCCTGCAATTATATATTGAGTATTGATGCCGATGAGGCTTTAAGTGTGGAGCTTATCAACTCTATTTTGTTAGCAAAAGAAAAATTTTCCCATAGCGCTTATACAATCAACCGTTGTAATTTTTTTGGGGGTCGTTTTATCCGTCACGGAGTTTGGTATCCTGATAAAAAGATACGCCTTTTTGATAAACGGATGGCTTCATGGGGAGGGATGAATCCCCACGACAAAATTCTTTTACCGGGCCGGGCAACGATCAGCCACCTTGCAGGAGATCTTTTTCACTACAGCTTTAATTCCATCCGGGAATATGAAAAAAGAAACGATGAGATCAGCAGCATTGCCGCCGCCTCATTATATAAAATGAAAAAAAAGTCCGGCATCAGGATCCTTATAAGTCCTGCCTGGAGATTTATCAAAAGTTATTTTTTAAAAAAGGGATTTCTTGATGGATATCCAGGCTATATCATTGCCAGGAATACTGCCGCGCAGGCTTATTTAAAATATAAAAAACTCAATAAGCTCAACAGGTCCGTAGAAAATGGCTCAAAAAATCATGTTTCAATTTCATTGACCGATCATTGATCTCCGATGTGCTACCATTTCTTCTGAAGCGAAATGATATAATAATCTCCGATATTCTTCCAGGGCCATTTAGTTTTCCATTTATTTTCCTTTCTTTTTAACCAATTGAATAACGAAGGTCGTTTGACGGGAAAATTTTCCAGGTAAGACGGCGGCACCAGTGTACAGAGACCTTCTACTGATAAAATTTCATAGCGTTCTTTCATCTCCCTGATAACATATGACGGATTATAATACCAGCAGGTAAAATACTCTCCCTCTATATGTGCTTTTACACCTTTACTGCTGAAAAAACGACGAAAAGCAGTTTTAAAATTCCCTTTAAAGAATAACAAGTTTTCCCATAAGCAAAATTCCGGAAGGATTACAAGTGTCACGACACCGTGTGGTTTAAGTAAGGAAGAAAATGAGTGAAGAACTTTGTTCAGTTCGCCGGTACAATTCAAACCGGCAAAATTGGAAAAGATAAGGTCGTAAGGTCCCTTATTACCCAGCTTATATAATTCCGTAAATGAACATAACTCATTAGTGATTTGTGCTCCAAATTCTTTTTCGCGAACTTTCTGAATCAGTTTTTCCTGCATGCCTCTTGAAATATCGGTGGCATGCACGATATGACCTTGTTCGGCCAGCCAAATAGCATCGTCACCTGTACCAGCATTCAACTCAAGAATTTTACTATTGGGTTTTAAAAATTGTTGCAGGTGGTCTCTGACCCTTTGCCGTTTGTATTGAATAATTATATTGGAAGAATAGATATCATCAAAGAGGGAGGATTGTTTCGTGAAAGCTTTCTCTGCCGCTTGCTCATTTACACTATGTAAGGATCCGTTCACGATGTAGCAGGTTTTTCAAGAGCATTTAATTTCATCTTGGACAAAACACTGGCGGGCAGATAATAAAAATAAGAAACCGCCTTCCTGATCTTTTTTAAAGAAATTTTTGCCGGGTGCAGAAAAAGCTCTTTTATATTTTCCAATGCCATCTGCGTGCGGTAGGTTCTGTGCACATAGCGATGTAATTGTTTGTAAAATGCAGGTTGATAAGTATTCCGAAACATTAATGCCATTTCATCGGAATCCGTCCAGTTTGCCTTCTCTTTCAGATCAGATTTTACTTTTTCATAAAATCCTGTGCCGGGCAGCGGGTATGAAACAGAGATCCCGATCTCGTATGGTAATAGCTCATTGATCATTTTTATTGTCTTCTTGATATCTTCTTTGGTTTCCCCGATATATCCAAATTGAATAAAGAAAGAAGGATTCATCCCATATTTGCGAATCAGTTTGGTGGATTCATGAATTTGTTCAACGGTCGTGCCCTTATCCATAGCGTCCAGGATCTTCTGCGAACCACTCTCCGCCCCCATCCAGATATTATCGCAGCCGGCTCTCGCAAGATCCCGAATATAGTTTTCCTGCAGCAACAGGTCGGCCCTGGCCTGTATCTTGAATTTAAATTGAAGACCTTCTTTCTCTACAAGGTCAGCAAACTCATTTATCCAACCTGGTTTTAGTCCAAATATGTCATCGCAAAACCAAATATGATCGAAGTGAAATTTGTCCTTCAGCATTTTTATTTCATTCACTACATTTTTTGGTGACCGGGAATTATAACGATTACCATAGATCGGCTTTGCACACCAATTACATTTGAACGGGCAGCCTCTCGTGGTACCCATGTTTATGGAGAAATAGCCTGCATGCTCCATCCATGATTGACGATATGGTTCTATATCCACAAGATCCCATGCAGGGAAAGGCAAACTATCGAGATCTTTTATAACGTTTCTTCTGGCCGTTTTGATTACACAATTACTTTTCGTAAAAGCAATACCTGCAATTCCAGAAAAATCTTTTTGATTTTCCTTCAGTGCATTTACCAATTCAAGTAATGTCAATTCAGCTTCACCAATAAGAACAAAGTCCGCACCTTCTTCAAGATACTCTTCAAAATGATCTGTTGAATCAGAACTTGAGACGATAACTGTGCAGCCACTTTGCTTTGCCAGCTTGCTCATTTTAAATGCCGCTTCCCGCATATTCGTGAGACACATTTTTGTGAGGTAATTAAACCCGTCATCATATAAAACCAAAATATCCGGCTGGAATTTTTCGATAGACGGAATGATCTCTTCTGCACTTTTGGCAAACATCACATCATGAAGGGCCACCTCATAACCCTGTTGTCTCATTAATGAAGCAGCATATAAGGTTCCCAACGGAGCATACGGCAACCCGGTTTCCCATTGTTTGGGATCAAAACGCAAAAAATAAGAATGAGAAAAAAGGATTTTTTTCATTTACTAATTATCCCTGTAAATGTACTTATCTAAATCGATTCTATGATTTAATGGGTTGCCCCGGACCCTATTTATCTTTATTTTCGTCAGAATGATAAAAAGATATATTGCTTCTAAATGATGATCAGCGTCGTCATACCAACCTGCAACCGCAAATCGAATTTGCTTGCCTTACTAAGAAACTTAAATGACTCGACTTTTCCTGTACAGGAGGTGATTGTAGTGGATTCGGGTGAAGAAAGACTTTTACCCGGAGAATACTCCGCACTAAAAAATATAAAAATTGAATATCTAGTCTCAGAAAGATCAGTTTGTGTTCAAAGAAATATTGGGATCAATAAAGCCACCTCTCCCTGGATATTCTTATGTGATGACGACATTGAAGTCCCTGCCTCCTATTTGCAGAAAATAGCTGAACATATATCAAATCATCCTGAAGCGGGTGCCGTATCCGGCCTCGTATTACAAAGGGAAAAAAGTGAATGGACAGGCGAGTATATTGAAAGATCAGCAACGGTCTTAACCTGGAAATATTTCTTCCAGTTAGGAATTTGGGGAACAATTGAATGCAAAGCGAATAATTTTGTCATCAAAAAGATCAAAAAATATTATGCTGAAAAAGGCAATCATATTTCAAAAGCGGGATGGCCGGTGCTTACAAATTTTTCTGGAGGACATTTTACTACTCCCGTTTATGGACTTGGCGCCTCATTGATAAAAAGGGAATGGCTGTTAAAATCTCCTTATGATGAAGTACTGGACAAACACGGCGTCGGTGATCATTATGGAGTAGCCGCTGGATTTCCTGCACCTGGAATTCATATCCTTACCGGTGCATATGTTTATCACCACCGGGATACTAAAAATAGATTACAAAGCCCCCTGCAGTATTATCGTCGTGCATTAGCACTCGATTATTTTAAAGGGCCGGGCCAAAATTTGCACAGGATAAAAAAAAGCTGGCTGCTATGGTCATTATTCGGCAACCTGTTGCATACATTTTTTTCCCTGAACGCTGGCATGAGCAAAGCAGCGTTTAAATCTTTTTGGATAGTGGGGTTTGGAAAAAATCCCTACAAAGAAGCCGCCAAAAAAAAATTGAAAATTGTTGAACCGCAATTATAAACCATTGACTACTCCGGGAACAGAGAAGAATTTTAGCAATCCGGCACTGTGGATCATTCTTATTATATATATCATTGGCGCAGGATCTGGCATCCTTCATCATGAGCTCTGGGGAGACGAGATCCATAGTTGGAATATTGCCAAAGGAAGCGACTCCATTTCAGACCTCATCATCAATACACGTTATGAAGGTCACCCGCCGCTATGGTACACTATTTTATGGGTGATCTCCAAGTTTACTCATGATACATTTTCCTTTCAGGTCGTTCATTTTTTGATTGCGTGTGGCGTTGTGTTTCTAATTTTATTCTACTCTCCTTTCCCCATTGCAACGAAGATCCTGCTTCCTTTTGGCTATTTCTTCTTGTTTGAATACGCGGTTATCAGCAGAAATTATAGCATTGGTATTTTGGTTGCTTTCTGCCTATGTGTCATAATGCATAGGAATTTTAAGGGAAAGCTTCTCCTTTATTATTCACTTCTTTTTTTACTCTGTAATACCCATATATTATCGATTTTACTCGCCTGTAGCCTGCATCTGTATTTCCTGATGTTGAATTTTGAACAAAATAAAAAAACGAACTGGTTAGCGTTGCATGTTGTAGTTGGAATGATTATCTCACTCCCGGCAATTTATTTTGTTTTCCCACCTTCGGATAGCGGGTTGAATATTGAATTTTGGGCTAACAAGTGGTCACTTGACCATGTGAAAGTCATTGTGCAGGCTCCTGTAAGATCGTTCATCCCAATTCCACAATGGTCTGAATATCATTTCTGGGACACCAATCTTCTGATTGGCACAATAACCAACTGGCTTATCCCTGTGATTTCAGCCACACTGATCCTGTCAGCGATCATTGTACTTAAGAAAAACAGGAAATGCCTGTATCTTTTTTTATTGAATCTCCTATTGATTCTTGTTCTGTCACTTATTATCCCCTTTACAAATGCGCGACACGTGGGTTTTATTTTTATTGGTTTCATGGTCGCCCTTTGGTTTTTTTGTAATCGTCAAAAACTGCATTATGGGGAAAGGATAATTATCTTATCACTGCTGGTTTTCCAGGTCATTGGTGCCGCTGTTGCTACAATAAAAGATGGCCGGTACCCCTTTTCAAATGGCCGCCAGGTGATCGATTTGCTGAATAAAATCCCGCCGCAGGAAAAAGTTGTGACGGATTACTGGTGCTTAAATAATCTTGTTGCGTTTTCAAACAAGCCATATTACTGTATAGAGCTAGGAAGGGAAGCATCGTTTTTATTATGGAACGATGAATTGAAATCAGCTTTAAATCGAACCGACAGATATAGCAACGGCATTTCGGCGTTTCTTAGAATGGAATCATTGAAAAAAGTGCATATGGTGTCCATACAGGGACCTGCCAGGCTTTCACAACTTGACAGCAAACTGGAAACTTTTTTCAATGTCAAACTCCTTGACAAAACAGCAGGCGCCATCGAAAAAGGGAGCGATCTTTACTTGTATGAAATAACTCCAAAATAATTTTGATGAGCATTTTTGCAAAACCCTGGAAAAACAAAAAATTACCCAACAGAATTCTTGCAATCCGTCTGCAGGCAATGGGCGATCTGGTGATCACGTTGCCTTATTTACAAGACCTGCGTAATAATTTACCCCCCTCGGTGAAAATTGATCTTCTCACTCGTCGGGAGACAGATCCAATTCCCCGCAACCTGGTGCTGTTTAATAAGGTTTTTTCAATAGCGGGAAAAAGGGACTTCCGTAAACAGCTCATCTTCGCTTTACTCTTACTACCGAGACTTTTGCTCCGGCGGTACGATATCGTGATAGATCTTCAAAATAATCGCCTGAGCCAGCTTATCAGAAAATCTGTTATGCCAGCAGCATGGTCTGAGTTTGACAGAACATCTCCGATACCAGCGGGAGAAAGAACAAGCAATGCAATCGAGGCGATCGGTCTTGGCAAAAATAAAGCGGCCGGAAAACTTCAATTGAAAAATGATCTTGGAGCAAAAGAAATATTGATCGATAATGGATGGGACAAAATAGCTGAATTGGTTATTTTAAATCCGGCTGGCGTTTTCGAAACCCGTAATTGGCCGATTGATTACTATTCATCTTTTGCAAGGCTGTGGTTACGCGAATTCCCAAACACACAGTTTCTTATAATTGGCTTGCCTTTCATTTCGGCAAAAGCAGCATACTTAAAAGAACAATTAGGTGATAAAATCATCACCCTCATCGGGAAAACAACTGTTGCCGAAGCATTTGCAATACTGCAAAATTGTAAATTCATGCTAAGTGAGGATTCCGGGTTAATGCATATGTCCTGGGTTTCCGGTATCCGCACATTCACGCTGTTAGGAGGCACAAGACCCGACAGGGCCCAACCGTTGGGGGATCATTCAGGCTTTGTTGATTCGTCAGATCTTGATTGTGGTTGCTGCATGCAGGAAAAATGCAGGTGGGCTGATACGCGTTGCCTGAGCCGGTACACGCCGGAAATTATTTTCGAAAAAGCAAAAGCTTTAATCGGCAAATCCCAATAATTTCATCATAGCAGTTGCGCTTTCATCCATCGTATTCACCAGCACCGGATCATGATGTAACAAAGTATCATTCAATAATTCGAATGCTTTCTGCTGCATTTCCTCCCTGGATGTTACCACGTGCCAATTCTTTATATCGTGATGCATTGGTTTTACAAAACTAATTACATGAGCACCGGCATATAATGCCTCAAGACAAGCCATGCTGAATCCTTCATAAGCAGAAGGATGCAACAATATTTTTGCTCTTTGCATAAGCCCGATAGTCTCCGTTATCGTGAGCATACCGGGAAGTGACAAGGTCTGTTGCAATGAAAAATCTTCCCGCATCTTTTTGATA
>DASVAM010000134.1:0-11861 GCA_036376375.1 Chitinophagaceae bacterium | reverse complement strand
TACCTTGTCAAGCGGAGCATTGACTTCATTAAGACTCACATTCTGGGAAAAGCCATTTGCACTGGCATTAAGGCAAACCGCAAGCAGAAAAACTGTGGTTAGTTTCATAATCATAAACATTTTGATCGTCCCTCCCCTCCTTAACCACCGAGGGACGCAGCAAGCAATAAATTGCATAATTTTGTTTTTGATTTTTAGGTTAAACAATTAAGTATATCGCTCTGGTATTTGTTAGCCTAATAACGACCGTTCTGCCTCGTCCGCGGAACGGTTTTCTTTAGCTAACTGATTATTTCACATTTTCAAATTCTTTAAGTATTACAAAAAAAACCCGATGCCTACGGCAATACAATTATTTTCCTGCCCCTGATATCAAATTTTACCTTCCCGGTAAGCTCCAATGCGCGCAATGCATCTGATAATTTGATATTGCGACGCATTTCAGCAATAAACAGATCATCTGATTTGCCCTGGTATTCAACTTCTACATCATACCAACGAGACAGTTGCCTCATTACTTTTTCAATACCGGCTTGTTCAAAATTGAACATTCCATTTTTCCAGGCAACGACTTCCTCAATGTCAACATTGCTCACTACTTTGATGTCGCCATTATTTGCGAGTTGTAATTGTTGACCCGGCTTCAACACATTTGCATTATCTCCCTGCACAAACTTCACGGCTCCCTCGAGTAACGTAGTCTTTACATTTTCCTCATCATTGTATGCATTAATATTGAAATGAGTTCCTAACACCTGCACTTCAGAACCGTTTACGGAAACTACAAATGGCATGTCACGGTCCCTGGCTATTTCAAAATATGCCTCGCCACTTATTTCTATCCTTCTCTCCTTTCCCGAAAACGCTGTTGGAAAACGAATGGAAGAAGTGGCATTGAGCCAGACAAGGCTCCCATCCGATAGCTCTAATTGATACTGTCCGCCATTGGGAGTGGAGATCGTATTGTAAACGACCGCGGAATGTTTAGCCGAAGCATCATAAGTGATTTTTCCATCAAGCTTGATCACTTTCGAATTTCCCTGCCGGGTAAGCGTGCCATTCTGTGCATCATCCAACACAATAGTCGATCCATCAGCCAATGTTAGAATAGCCTTATCACTACCCGGAGCTACATCGTCCTGATAACGCTTTTCGGCAGAACCCGCTTTTACAATGTCGCGTGATTTATTTTTATTAAAAAACAGGGAGGCACCTATTAAGACAACTGCCATGACAGAAGCAGCGACTGCAATTCTGCGAAGAGTAATGACCCCGGATCTTTTTTGCATTGATTCAGATCTTATCTTCCCGTGAATAGCCTTGAGTAATTTGGCGGAAGTTTCAGGACTGATCTCCTTAGATTTCTCAGGATCGTCAGAAAAATGTTTTTGCATAAGTTGTTTTAATTCTACGCCATCCGAGTTTTCCAGGTAATTCAACAGCCAATGCATTTCTTTCGAAGTCCATTCAGATTCGCTCAGTAATTTCCTGAGTCTTGCTTTTAATTCGTCCAATAGTTTTTTATTAAATACGCAGGAGGTTATAAAAAAGGGGGGCCTTATTCATTTTTTTTTATGAACGGGCGTTGAGTTGCAGGAAATTAAATCAAAATAGAAGATAAGCAGAAAATAAAAAGTAGATAACAATACCTGTTTGCCGGGGGGCCTCCTCAATATATTTTCTTATGCTGACAAGGGCCTCGGATAAATATTCCTTTACGGTATATTTAGAGATGTGCAACTCTTCGGCAGCTTTTTTATAAGTTCTACCCTGCACCTTGCATAATTCAAAGACTTTTCGTTTTTGGGGAGAGAGTTGGTCAACGGCTTTTTCAATGGCACGCAATTGTTCTTCTTTGATGTCCGTACTTACAATGATGGAATAATCCTCCTGGAAAATGCTCAGGTTTTTTTGTACAAGAGCCTGCTTTAGTTTTCGCTTGAGCTGGTCAACAGTTTTATGATGGCTTATAACAAAGATCCAACCGGCAATATCCTGCTCGGGATCGATCGAATGGCGTTTTCCCCACAGCGTAACAAATACTTCCTGTACGATATCTTCTGCGATAGCGGGATCTTTAATAAGTTTTAATGAATTAGCATATACCGTAGCATGATATTCCCAATAAAGTGTATTGAAGGCCTCAACGTCGTCATTGCGCAGCCGTACGGCAAGATCGTATATTCTTTTACTCTTCAAGACAAGCAGTATTGATTGGTTATGAAGAAAATGGCAATTCGAATATAACAATTCGGCGTGAACTTAAATATGACGCAGAACATTTTAATTTAAAATAATGTTGCACCAAACGTGGGTTGGGTAGCCTGGCGGTTCCTGCCAGAACGAATTATTCTTCATTTTTGAAACCATTTTTAAGAACCATCGTCATCAATAGTTCTACCAAACATTTCTTGGACAGGTATCACCATATTTATTGCCGATGGTAAACCCGATAATTAATTCATGAGTTCCCTTTGTATAGTTATTCAGCGAAGAAGTGGTATAGTCATAAGAATAGCCCACATTCACGGTATTGGCAACATTCAATCCGACCATTGCTGCATATCCATCTTCATGCCGGTAACTCGCGCCGATCCAAACCAGGTCCCTGTATTGTAACTTCCCATTCAGCTCAAATTGAACAGGTAAAGGACTTACATATTTCACCATCAGTGATGGGATAAAGTTGATATCCTCTCCGATAAGGAACCGGTAGCCCGCAGTTGCAAAAAGATGAGGAACAAATTTTCCTTCAGTTTTCTTAATTGTGTTATCTGAATAGTCAATTGTCTGGGGAATGATCTGGTGGGCAGATACGCCTATAAAATAATTTCCGGTATATAAATATAAACCAGCATTAATATCAGGCTTGAGCGTATTCAATATCCCGCTCGATGCAACTACAGGATCAATTGCCACCGGTCCGAAATCAAGTTTTGCAGTATTTAAACTTAAATTGGTTATGCCGGCACCAAAGCCCGCGGAAAGAGTGGTTGTTGGATTTAAGCCAAGATGATAGGCGTAAGTGCCATAGGCGGCGAACCGGTTCAAAGGGCCGGTTGCATCATTTATCACCTGTACACCAATACCATGATGTGGCCCTGGCGTATTGTATTGCTCCCAATAACTTTTTCCTCTCGGGTTTTGCCCCGGCATCCTGAATGATGTAGCCGATTCCCGGTAATCTTTTTTACCAATTGCGCCGTGCATCGTAAAATACGTTGTAACCGGTGCATCCTGCAAACCCACCCACTGATGACGGTGACTCAATTTTACATCGGCATAGTTCTCAATACCTGTGATGGCAGGATTAACGATATACTGGTTTAGAATGTATTGGGTATAATGCGGTTTTTGCTGGGCATATACTGCCTGCAAAAAACACATATTTATTATCAGGAATAAAAACTTCCTCATACTCTTTTTATGATCTTGAATTCGGTACGCCTGTTCTTTTGTCTCCCTTCCGGATTATCCGACCCATCAATGTTAGCATTTTCGGCAACCGGTTTGCTTTCTCCATAGCCTTTTGATTCCAGACGGTCCGTATTAATTCCCTTACGGATCAGATAATCTACTACGCTTTTTGCTCTTGCATCAGAAAGTTTTAAGTTATAAGCGTCGGTTCCCTTACTGTCAGTGTGTGCTCCTATTTCCAGTTTCAACTCTTTATTTTCATTCATCATGGCAACCAACTGGTCAAGAACCGGGAATGATTCATCCCGCAATGTTGCACTATTGAAGTCATAATAGATATTATCTACTGTAACTGTGCCATCATCTTTTGGTGCATCAAATAAACAAATCGTCGGGTTATTTAAAACGATGTCTTCAACAGCTGGTTTTGTAAAATGTACAGAATTGGGTAAATAGCCTTCTGCACTGGCAACAGCCTTTAATGGGATGACCTCAGGTAATTCAATAGAGTATTTTCCATCAGCTCCGGTTACCCGGGTAAACAAAGTTTGATTCGAAATCGTATCGACAATGCTAACGGTGGCCCCACTGATAGGAAGATTTCCATTACAGGAAACAACCATCCCGCTAACTGTTGTCATAGGTTTTACTTTACTAAGGGTAAACAATTCAAGACAACATTCCGCTGAGCGATCAGAGCTGAAATAAATATTTTCAAGGAGGTTCCTTTCCGTTCCCCTGCTTGTAAAATAAATATCATCTTTTACAGAATTTACGGGGTGTCCAAAATTTACTGGTTCCGCCCAGCTACCACCCGAACCTTTGCTTGAAAAGAAATCATATCCCCCCATTCCTATCCTGCCATTCGTTGAAAACACCAACGTGCCGGAAGCTGTATGATAATAAGGCGCCTGCTCATCATACTTTGTATTGATGATGCTGCCCATGTTCTGGGGATTGGAAGGAGTTCCTGCTGCATCCAGCATCGCATACCAAAGATCAAAGCCACCCAGTGATCCTGCTTTGTCACTCGCATAATAAAGTATGTTACCAGCCACAAAAGGTTGTTGCGTATTGGCACCGGTAGTATTAATGATCTCATCAAGCTTTACTGGCTCATCCCAGGCATTTCCATTTTTACGACTGCTATAGATCGCCGTCTTCTTTTGATTACCTGAGATGGTCCAACGTGTCAAATACATGATATTCCCATTTGCAGAAAAACTAACTGCTCCCTGATGAATATCCGTTTCTTGTGAAATTGACAACCGTTCAATATTTTCTACTCCATTTGCTTTGACCTCACCCGTGTAAATTCGATTGATATAGACATTATTTTTTACTGCATTGCTGTCCGGTCTTGTTGATGTAAATAAAAAAGTATTGTTCATGAGAACGGGTGCATAACTGGCACCGCTTGTATTGATCGGTGGCGTTGCTTTTTGTACGGTAAAAAGAGCAAGATCACCCCGGCTTAACTGTGATTTGATAAAGGCAATATTATCTATTTCACGTTGCGCGGTTTCCTTATAAGGGTCATCCATCGTATAGTCTGCAAGAAATTCCTTAAAATACTGTTCAGCTTCATCAAATTTTTGCAAGGCCCTTAAGGTCGATGCATAGCGGAATTTCGCCAATGGGAAAGCGGATCTATCAAAGCCAACAGCTTCCCTGTAATAAGGTTCGGCCTTTACATGGAAATTCAATAAACGATAGCTCTCTGCCAAATTATAAACACTTTGTTGCTTACTTAACATGAGAGTTTTCTCCTGTTTACTCATTTTTTGGATGGTATAAGGGTCATAGGTTGGCCCTTCTTTTCCCTTCCCATCTGCAAGGTATTTCTCATAATAAACAGTAGCAGAATGATAATCACCTTTTGCATAATAATCATTAGCAGCCCTTTGGTAATCGAATGCAAATTGTGCCCGCACAATTACGATCATCAATATTGCTGAAGCTGTAAGAAAATATTTTTTCATTTGTCTGTTTTATTTTTTTTGACCAAATGCAATTCGCAATAAAAAATTATAATCTCGGGCAAACAAACTCAATGCCCGGTGTTTTTACTTTCTTTCTTACGATATAAGTCAATGATATTTCAAAACTGTTCGTTCCGCCGGTCATCTTACCCAGGTCAGATACGTTGACATCATAGCTGGCGCCAAACACAAGATTTTTATAATAAAACCCGAAGTAAGGCGATACGGCGTCTTCAAAACGGTAATTGGCGCCCAATAAAAGATCAATATCCTGCGAAGCTTTGTATTGTCCGTAAGCGCCGATCATTTTTTCAGAAGCTGTTCCCTGTTTTAAATAAAGAAAATTGGGCGTGATACTAAATTGATTTGAAAGTGCGATTCTCAAACCGGCATGACCCGTGTAACGGATCGGTAATGTTGCATCACCAGTGCCACTGAATTTATCATCGGGTTGTGTAAGATGCGCAACACTGAATCCTGCAAAGAGATTGGTTTTCTTACCTGGCTCGGCATCATAATAAAGAACACCGGCACCTGCATCAAAAGATATTGCCGTCGGATCATTAATTATATCAGCTGTCGGGTTACTTGCACTGAAACCAAAAATCGGATTCCATTGGTCACCAAACGTGAGTTTGGTCGGATCAAATTTCCGTTGGATCATTCCAACCTGCAAGCCAAATGCCATGCGTTTGTATTCATTCTTTCCAAATTTGACACCCGTGTAACTAAAGTTACCATACGCTGTTGTGTATGTATAGCCCCCATCACCTGCTTTTTGTTGCATCGCACTTACACCAAAATTCATATTCTTGCTTGAATTAAAATCAAGCGAAACTCCCGGTGTTGAAAATGGGCTGCTGATATTACCCCATTGATTTCGATAGATGCCGGATACACGTACATCCCCATCAAAAATCCCCGTCAATGCAGGATTAAGCCACGATGGATACACATAATACTGTGTAAAATGCGGATCTACTTGCGCATTCACATTCTTCATCGATGCCATCATCAGCATCAGCAACACAACAGGTTTTAAATTTTTTCTCATTACAAAAGCTTTAGCATTTAATAAATCAGTTCTCATAAGGAATCATTTATCTTAAAATGGTTATAGAACCTTTGATTGGCTCGAAACCGTTTTTCAATACTATTATATAATAATAGGCGGCGACCGGCAATGGCTTTCCATTCATGGTCCCATCCCAGGGATCATTATAACCTGCTGAATAGAATATTCGCTGACCATAGCGGTTGAATATTTCCACATAACAGCCTGGATAATCAGAAAGATTACTGATCATCCATTTATCATTGATGCCATCCCCATTCGGGGAAAAGACATTGGGTGGTTTCACCGGTTTTAAAATTTTCACAGATACGTTGTCTGTTGCGGTACACCCTCCTGGTCCATTTGCAGTGAGTGTATACGTTTGATCGCTTACTGCATTTACCAATGGACGCAATGTATTTGGATCGCTAAGATTAGTTGAAGGCGACCATGTAAAGGCGACCACCGTCGAATCATTGGCGGTTGGTCTTAGTTGCACAATGGTTCCCTGCGGCACGACAAATGAAGGACCTGCATCAATGACTGGCTGCAGGTAAACTGTAACTTGTTTTGTGACCGCGTCGGATGCACAACCCTCAGCATTCATCACCGTTAGCTTTACGTCATAAATTCCCGCATTCGTGAATCGTTTTGTCGGATTTTTTATTGTTGCACTACTTCCATCTCCAAAATTCCAATTCCATGACGATACCGTACTGTTTGGCGCTGTACTCAAATCGGTGAAATTATTATCTGCACCCTGGCAAAGTGATGTAGGAACCACCGTGTAATCAGCTACCGGTTTATCAAAGAAAGCACTCATCACTTTTGTTGCTGTATCTCTGCAACCAAAAGCTGAAACAGCAATTACTGTTACCGTATAGGAATTGATGGCGCTGTAAACATGCGATGGATTCGTTTGATTCGACAATGGACTTCCGTCGCCAAAATCCCAGGAATAATTCAAAGCTGCGTTATCACCAACCGTTGTTTGATTATTGAATGTGGTCGTTCCATCCGGCATGCAAACAGAAGCCGGCAATGAAAAATTTGCAACAGGCAAAGCATGAACAGCTATGGTACGGGTTGCTGTGTCTTTGCATCCATTGTTGCTGATAGTTACCAACCGTATCGGATAGCTATTAAAATTTGTATAGGACTTTGTAAATGGATTTCCATTAGTATAAGAAGCATTCGTAGCATCACCAAAATCCCAGTTCCAGGTACTGATACTACCCGAGGATATTGTGGAATTGTCAGTAAACGTTGCACTTTGATCAAGACAGATATCTGCGTTAACACCAAATGATGATGTTGGTTTTGGATGAACATTGATCGTCGTTGATATGGAATCCTTACATCCGCCGGTTGTGGTGAACACATACCACAACGTATGTAAGCCATCACCGGCAACTAACGGATTGAACATATTATTTGCCAGGATCCCGGTACCATTGTAGACCCCTGTCCCGCTAACACCATTCAGTACGGGTATTGGTGCTAATGCAAAGGGAGATGCATCCTCACAAACTGGCGTTAATACGGCATTGGTTTGCAATTGTGGTTTAATAGAAACAACCACTGCCACTGAAGTATCTTTTACACAACCATTGTTTGTGGTGGCAGAAAGATTCACTGTATAAGTTCCTTCTGCAGTATAATTGTGCGAAGGGCTAAGTAAAGTTGATGTTGGAGTGGCGTCTCCAAAATTCCAAACATAGCTTAGTGTTTGTGCATCTGAAACTGTCGATGCATTCGTGAATTGCATTTGTCCATTCGGTTGTAAGCAACCGGCCGCATTGGTAAATGAAGCAACTGGTTTGGCCCTTACGAGTATTGTTTGTGAAATGGAATCAATACAATTAGCATTGCTGGTGTACTTATACCAGATAGTATGTGTTCCCGCTCCGGCGATAGAAGGATTGAAATCACCTGCCGTACTCGTTCCCGGACCATAATAGACCCCGGCGCCTGGCACTCCATTCGTCACTGATGCAGTTGCGACCGACACCGTTCCGGATTCGCTTTGGCAAACCGGAGCTAATGAAGGATATGACAATACAGGTTTTAGATTAAATGTTGCGGTGAATGTTGAATCCTTTGTACAACCATTGCTTGTAGTGACAGATACCTGAATAGTGTAAGTCCCGAAAACGGCATAATTATGAGTTGGGTTTGCCAACGTAGACGTATTCGGATTTCCTGCATTAGCGTTCGGATCACCAAAATTCCAGGCATAGGAAAGTGGCTGTCCATCGGGAACAGTTGACGTACTGTTGAACTGAACAAGGCCGCTGGGTGGTAAACATCCGCCGGGAAAATTGTAACCGATCACTGGTTTTGCAAACACCTGTACAATTCTTGTGGCCGTATCGCTGACACACGTCGCACTTGATTTCGAAACATGCTTGATCGTATAAGTTCCGGATAACGGGTAAGTATACGTAACGGAGGGACCGGTACTAACAGTTTGCGTTACGGCATTTCCAAAATCCCAATACCACTGATTGACGGCTATGCCTGATGAAGAGGTATCCGTAATAGTGAATTGGTTGCCGACACAAAGTGACGCAGGTGTGATTTGAAAATCAGCTGGCGGTCTTGAAAATATTGTAATGTTTCTGGTCGTGTCATCAACACAACCTTCCTGGGTAACAACACTTAGACTTACAGCATGTGTGCCCGCAGGCAATAATTTTTTTACTGATTGTCCTGTTGCAGTAGCTGGGCCCGGGAATGTCCAGGTGTAATCACGGATCGTGTAACTATTTGACGTGGTA
The DNA here is from genome assembly GCA_036376375.1 of Chitinophagaceae bacterium. Taxonomy (GTDB): domain Bacteria; phylum Bacteroidota; class Bacteroidia; order Chitinophagales; family Chitinophagaceae; genus VBAS01. Next base: position 2,628 of record DASVAM010000134.1, on the reverse strand, counting down.
CCCACACCGTTAAAATAAACGGTATCCAATTCACACCCGGTATGGGAGAAGTTAAACTCGGCAATTGGTTGTGCTTTCACAATGATCTTTATATACAAGCTGTCGCGTTGATAACAATTCTCGATGGATGGGTGATAAGCTTGTATCGGCAACTCAAAGGTATCAGCCCTGTTAAATGTATAAGTACCCGCCAAGTCATATTTATAATAAGTAATTCCATTTTGAACAACAGTTCCAATCAATACCGGCGACATATCATTAACATCGGCGTTGGGAGCAATCTCAGACCCCAATTGACTTAACGACCAATTGATCCTTGTCGGTTGATAAGCCATCAGTGCAGAAATTTTTACAGGGGCACCAATACATGAGTAGGTGTGCTGTGGAGTAGACGGATCAAGAATATTTTGTATGGCGCTGATCGCATTCAGGTTATTGATCATTGTTCCTGCATTGTAACCATAGCTCTCTACACTTCCTAATCCATAAGTGATGGCTGTAAATGCTGAGTCACTTGTCACAATGGCCTGCGATTGTGTCGAAGGTGCCCATCGCTTAACAACAATCGTATAACCTGCTAATCGTGGATGCGCATAACTATGATCAAATGATGCACTACCATCTATTCTTAATGAAGGAACACCATTGTTTGGAATAATAAGTGTAAGATAATTTACAGTTATGGCTTCTCTTGTGTTTCGATAAAATCCTATCCTTTTTATTCCCTGTTCAATCGGGCTTATATACATCATCTCAGGATCACCAACACCGCCACCCATACAGCCTCCGCCAGTCATGAACTGCGCAACCATCACTGGTTTATCGGCCTCGATCAGGTCGGCTGAACCGCTTTCAAAGAAATAAAAACTATTTTGTTGCAACCCGGTTAATGTCACTCCATTTCTTTTTACAATTGTAGCGGGATCTTTAACCAGCACTTTATAAGAATTTGTCTGGAATTGGTTGGCAGCCGTTGATCTTGAAGTTGGTGCTGTTAAATATCTCTTACCCCATGCTTGCGTAGGAAAACATTGTTGATTATCATTATCACCTCCCCCGCTGCCGCAGCTTATTGTATTAAAAGTTCGGCTGCTTCCTGAAAAAACAGCCACCGGATAGCAGTCACCCATTGGATTAGCAATTGAACGAAATTTTGTTCCTGAAACTTCCAATGCAGTTGAACTGTTTGTGGGGTTAGCTCCTATGACCTGGTATATCTGCCCTTTGTTCAATGTAACAGTAAACGGTACACCGGCAGGTTTATTAAGCCTTGTTAAAACAGAAGGAGTAATCTCAACAACTGTATTGTCATGCGATGCAACAACATAGGCCCAGGAAAAGCAATTATTGGCATAAACCTGTTTGCTATTAATAGAAACATAAGAATAACCATACGTTTCTACAGGCATCAGCATAGTTGCACCTGACGAAGCTGATCCAAATGTATGTGCATAAGCAACAATAGGCACATCGCTTACAATATGAATTGACATAATGAACAATCCCTCACCTCCGTTGCCACCAAATGTTGGAGGCACATCATACAAACGACAATCATTAGGTCCGGATTTAGGCATATAGTTAGAAGCAATGACAGTACCGGCCGGAACAAAATAATTTGTTGTTTGCACGGCGGTTCTTCCCTGTACGGTTACCGTGACATTTGCTGCCTGTCCTGGTTCTGCACTAAAATAAAGCACCATTTCCTGGCTGTTATTTTGTCCTGGTTCCATAAATTGATGGTGACCATAGCCCACCCAAAACTCCGTTCCGCGGTTTGAAAGGTTTTGATTATAACCTTTCAAACCGAAGATGATTGATAATAATATTAAAATTCCATTCTTCATTTTCACATTGCGGATTATCTCACCAAATTGATAGCTCCCTTTCTATCGATCCTTTCGCCGGTATTAATGATTATTTCAGCTACATAGATGTAAACACCGGAAGGTTGAGGTTTACCTTTGAATATACCATCCCATGCCATATTCGGATCTGATGATTCAAATATTTTTTCGCCCCATTGGTTAAAGACGACAAACTTCAATGATCGGATTACATTGCTATAAACTCTCAGAACATCATTTCTTCCATCTCCGTTTGGTGTAAATGAATTTGGAATAAATACCTCGTCTGTTCTTGTTTGACCAGTTACCGGTGCAGATACAGCCGGTTGACAACCGCCCAATGCTCTTACCTGTAATGTTACTGAAGCACCTAATGTTAAACCAGAAACAGTATGTGTCAATCCCGTCGAACCAGATGATGGCGTTGTCCAGGTAGCTCCATTGTTGGTTGACACCTGGTATCCGGTTGCATTCGTTATTGCATTCCATCTAAAGCGAATGAAGTTTACTCCAACCGAATCAACTATTGCAACGGGTGCTGTTAATGCAGGAAGTATCGCTGCTGTTGCACGGTCTCTTGTGTCACTTGGACAACCATTTACTATCGATTCAAGATAAACATTCACAAAACCTGTTACGTTATTGACCGTCACGGAAGTGCCGGTGCCAAGCAAAGTACCTCCTGTCGCAGCGCTGTACCAATTATAAGTAGCCCCTGCCACCGGGTTCTGAACATTAAATGTGGCGCTGGCATTGTTACATACATAAAGCGTATCCTGAA
>DASVAM010000130.1:0-2950 GCA_036376375.1 Chitinophagaceae bacterium | reverse complement strand
CATGGTAAGATCCGGGTTACCGGCTATCCAATCATTCTCGAACGATTGCTTTTTAAGGTATGATAGGATGATCTCCTTTTTATAGGCAACCGGCAGGCCGGCAATAAACTGAGATAACGCATCAAGTTCTTTGATCGCTTTGGGAAAATCCTCCGCCCGGAATGCATCTCCCGCTTTGACATTGTATTTTTTGAAAGTCTGCATCAGATATGGCGATAATTCTATCGTGTAAGTTAATCTTTTCATCCAGGAGTGAATTTATTTTCACTATTTGGAAACGTCTAAGCAGACCGTTATTTGTAAATCTTTGCGCTGCGTATTTATACTCGCCATTGACCGGCTGCATTTTTCTAATTAAAATAAAACCCTTCTTTTGGATAATTAATCGTAGTTTCGTGCCTCTTGATGTTAGTGCTCTCCCGTATGGTGTAGTTTAATTTCTCCTCCAACATGTTGTGAAGGCTTTAACGTAAGGCAGGTAAAGTATCATTTAATTATTGATAGCCTTACCAAATTTTTAAATTAAATATTTTTTCGTGTCATTTAACAATTTGCAGCTCATTGAGCCTGTACTAAAGGCCTTGAGCAAAGAAGGATATACTGATCCTACACCTATCCAGCAACGTTCGATCCCTGTGATCTTACAAAAACAAGACCTGCTGGCCTGTGCACAAACGGGAACCGGCAAAACTGCGGCATTCGTAATACCCATGCTCCAGTTAATGTATGAGCAAAAGATAAAAGCAGCTCACCCGTCGCATAAAATAAAAGCATTGATCCTTACGCCAACAAGAGAGCTGGCCATTCAGATCGGTGAAAGTATAAAAGCATACGGGCATTATTTACCGCTGCGTCACCAGGTGATCTTTGGTGGTGTATCGCAATACAGCCAGGTACAATCGATCCGCCGCGGTATTGATATTTTAGTTGCCACACCCGGTCGCTTGCTCGACCTGTTGCAACAAGGTCATATCAGCTTACGAGATATTGAATACTTTGTATTGGATGAAGCAGACCGTATGCTCGATATGGGTTTTGTCCATGATGTAAAACGCATCATCACCCGGTTGCCGGTAAAAAAACAAACCCTTTTCTTTTCGGCCACCATGCCCAACGAAATAAGGCACCTGGCCAATATGCTTTTAAATAACCCGACAAAAGTAGAAGTGGCACCGCCTGCTACTACAGTTGAGCTCATCCGCCAATCTGTTTATTTTACCGAGAAGCAGAACAAGCAATCATTGCTGGTCCACTTGTTGAAAGATGCGTCCATAGAAAACGTGCTGGTTTTTACACAAATGAAATATGGTGCGGATAAGCTTACACGAATGTTGAATCATGCAGGCATCCGATCGGAAGCTATTCACGGTAATAAAGCACAGGTAGCAAGGCAAAGGGCGCTCAACAATTTTAAGAATAAACAGATCCGGGTGCTGGTGGCTACCGACATTGCCGCCCGTGGTATCGATATTGATGAATTAACCCATGTCATCAATTATGATCTGCCCAATATTCCTGAGACCTATGTGCATCGCATCGGCCGGACAGGAAGGGCCGGAGCAAACGGCATTGCGATTTCCTTTTGCGACTGGAGTGAAAAAATGTTTTTAAACGATATACAAAAGCTGATCAAAAAGAATATCGATACGGTAAAAGATCACCGGTATGATGTGCCGGCCATGCATGATATAGTTCGTGTAAATGATTCAGCAAATACCGGCAGCTACAATCCTAAGTTCCGTAAAAAATTCAGCAGGGCATTTACACAAAGAGCCTAAAGCGATCTTGTTTTTTGCTTGAATTCATTCAAATAATGTTCAACAGTGTCCGTCAGCTTTTTAGAAAGCTGGCGGCTGTTTATTGTTGCCTTATTCTTACCAATAAGGTCGAGAGCAAGTAATTCCAGCTGGTGTTTTAGCGTGGCAATGTATTTGGCTTCCTGTTGCTGGAAGACATTATTATCTTTTGTCCGGTCCAGTTTCCTGGCAGATTGACTGAAGTGATCATACAACGAAAAGAATATCTTTTTTGCTTTTTCATTGAAGTCAACAAGTATTTGTGAAATATCACTCATAGATCGATCTTCCCGGGCTATAAGTAAGTTACATCAATTGGCGCGAAATGGGAGTGCATTTTTGTATTAGTTAAATGCTCCAACATGGAAATGATCTGTTAGCTCAGGCCGTTTGGGTTGCAGTAGTATTCTTTATTTTCAACTGGAAGTTTGTACTCATTGAAATTTCAAACGATTGCCCGCTCGTTACCCATTTTGCTTTTTCATTTTCCTGGATCAACGTTAAGAGATCGCCCGCCAGCACGGATAACTTTTCATGCGAATCGATACGTCCGTTTTGTAAATGAAATTCACGAAAGCTGAACTTAACTTTCTTGCCACCGGCTGCCCTTTCAAAATCGGTATGATTCATGTCCAGCAGTTGCTCGCCCTTATCAGCCCGTTTCATCAACAATACGATGACGGGTAAATATTTTTCCCAGGTTTTTGTAAACATGATAACCTTGTTAAATTTTGGAGGTCTTATTCATCACTCAGGCGGGTAAAAGAAAGACCATTGAATATCCGGCAGAGGTCCATATTCTTAGTCCTGTTCCACTCCTCTACTTTGGTATTGATGACGATACGCCAGAAGTTCTTGTATTTTAATTCATCATAATCGGCCGCACGAATAAACATACCTTTTACGGCGCTTCTTTCTTTAAAATGAATATTGACAGAACTACCCTTCCTGCCTTTATTATCTATAAATTTTTCAATCATATCGGTTGTCATATACTACAATATTTTCCTGAACGATGTTATGAAAAAGTCTTGAGCAGAAAAGCAAGTGTAAAGAATAATGCGGGGAAATGCTCGTTCGCTTACAAGAGCTAAAAACTCAAATTATCGCCGCAAAGATAAGCTTTAAACCGTTGCGGCAGCAACTTATTTAGC
>DASVAM010000129.1:0-2162 GCA_036376375.1 Chitinophagaceae bacterium | reverse complement strand
AAAAAAAAGAGCTTGAGTCAAAATATTATGATCCGGGTAAAGCTTAACTAATGAATCAAGAGTTCCAAATAAATAGTCAGACCGTACTTTTTCCGAGAGTCGGGATTCAAAGATACTTTTCCATCTTGCCATCAGTGCCGTGTAAATTCGTTGACCTTCTGAACCTTGAATGCTAACAATTTTCAGTGAACTGATGGAAGTGCCGTCCGTCATAAAAGAATCAATATTTGCATTTACGATCATTGCTGCAGTATCTAAATACATGTACTCGGATGTACTGGGTGATGGCAGGGAAAGAACAGCTGCAACGGATTCTACCAGATCTACCTTGAAGTAGAAATTTCCATTTACTACTGTGGTTTGATATGATAAAGGTGAATCAGGAATAATATGATACTTAAGATAAATCTGTCCATTGTAATTAGTATTTAACCTGCCGCTAATGTCAAATTTTTTGACGTCCTGCGCAAGTACTCCAAAAGAGATCAGTTGAAATATCAAACACACCAAACATCCACTCAGCAATTTTATGTTCAATGATCTATTCATTCTTGTTTAAAATTAAAGAAATACGTTTATATTACGTATTCTAAGGTTTACATCTTATGTTTGGAATGTTGATATTGCGTTGAAGGATTGGAACACTACCCACAACTGAGTGTATTGCTCTTCGGCGGGTCGCCTTTGTCATTACGTTTTATCGTGCTTCAGGTCTTAATTTGCCCTAACTTTCAATTCACCACTTTAATGATCCAGTACTGAACCATCAAAAGGATCCCACATTTCAGGAAATTCCCATTCGGGAATACCGCGTTCATTTTCGATCAGGTTATCATCTAATTCAAATCCAAGGCCGGGGCCATCAATATTTCCTTTTAAAATGATATGACCTTCCGTCATCACCAGGGGTTTCTTGATATAGCTTTTACCGAGATAACTTCTTTGCACTTTGCTGTCTTTGGGAGCCGCTTGCAGGCTGGGTATTTCATGCGCTACAAGATTAGGAACGGACGCCATTACATGCATCGAAGCAATGGCACCGACAATACCTTCTTTGGCATGGGGCAACATGCCTGCATAAAATGATTCCGCAATTGTGGCAATTGCTTTCATTTCAGTAACACCACCGCAATGTGTGATATCAGGTTGCAAAAAAGATGCGGCGCCTGCCATCAGCAGATCCTTAAATTGCCATTTAGAAACTAATCTTTCTCCTGTTGCAAATGGTATATGCGTTTTCTTTGCCATTTCCGCCATCAACGGTATATTCTGATGTTGTATTGGTTCTTCATAAAACCACGGTTGAAATTGTTCCAGCGCTTTAATGATCAGCATAGCATTGGGTGGCTGATGATCTGCGTGTATTTCAATACCCATGTCCACTTTAGGTCCTATCACTTCGCGGATCGCTTTTACATTTTCTACTATTCCCTGTATAAAATCAGGATTCTCGGCATACCTGGCCAACCGTCCGCGGCTGGAGGTTACTCCCACTTTCATGGATTGATAACCTTCGGCAATCACCTGCCTGGCTGCTTCCGGTGTTTGCGCCTGGCCATATAACCGGATACGGTCACGGGTGGGGCCGCCAAGCAATTCATAAACCGGTACACCTAATGCTTTTCCTTTTATATCCCACATGGCAATATCGACAGCAGATAAAGCACTTGTTAATACGATACCGCCCCGATAAAAAGCGTGGCGATACATCGCTTGCCAGTGGTGCGCCGGACGCCGGGGATCTTTGCCGATAAGATATGCTTCCAGTTCTTTGATTGCTGCCATGGTAGTGGTAATCCTCCCCTCCACCGTTCCTTCGCCAATGCCAACAATGCCGGCATTCGTGTGCAACTTTATAAAAATTGTTCGCAATGAATGAACGGGGATGATCTCCAGCTTGGTGATCTTTATCTCATCTTTCGGATCAGTCAGTGCACGGGAATAATTAAATAGACTTGTTTCTTTAATGTCTTTTATTTTACCGTGGCTATGCTCGGCAATGACTAAACCGGCAATGCCGGTTGATATTTTTTTGATCCAGTTTCTCCGGGAAGCAGCATTTTCCATGGTTGTTTTTTATGAAGTAAATAATTGTCATTGAATAACAATTTACAAAGTAAATTAAGACGAAAGGAGCTGCTTTTGTTTTATTTATCTGTAAA
>DASVAM010000122.1:0-4847 GCA_036376375.1 Chitinophagaceae bacterium | reverse complement strand
ACAGGTCGAATTTCTAAGAAAGGAACAGGAACTAAAAAATAAAGAAGCGGAATTGGAAATTTCAGTTCAAAAAAAATTGCAGGAAGAAAGAGAAAAACTTTCAGCCGAAATAAGAAAGCTCGAAGAGCAGCGGATCACGGCTAAAGAGACCGAATTCCAGTTGCGATTGAAAGAAATGGAAGAAAAACTGGAAGCGCAGAGAAAACTGGCGGAAGAAATGCGGCGCAAAGCAGAGCAAGGCAGCATACAGTTGCAGGGCGAAGTACAAGAATTAGCGCTAGAGGAAATGTTGCGATCAACATTTCCCTTTGACATTATAACAGAAGTTGGCAAAGGTGTGCGGGGCGCAGATTGCATTCAAACCGTCAGAAATAATTTTGGCCAGGATTGTGGCCAGATAATCTATGAAAGCAAACGAACATCAAGTTTTAGTGCTGATTGGATAGAAAAATTAAAGGCTGATATGCGTTCCCTTGGCGCCGAAATAGCCGTAATAGTGACCAAAGCAATGCCAAAGGACATGGACTGTTTTGGAATAAAAGATGGAGTTTGGGTGTGCAGTTTTGGCGAGCTTAAAGCATTGGCTGCCGTATTACGGGATGGCGTCATAAGAGTTTTTAATGCTGCAAAGAACCAGGAGAACAAAGGAGATAAAATGCATTTGTTATACGATTATCTCACCAGCTCGGAGTTTGCAGAGCAATGGAAAGCAATTCGTGAAGGTTTTATGAGTATGAAGCTGTCCATACAAAAAGAAAGGGACACGATGGAGCGTTTATGGAAGGCAAGAGAAAAACAACTGGAAAAGGTTTTATTGAATGCTGCGCATGTTCGTGGTTCTATCGAGGGAATTGCAGGAATGAACTCGGTTGACTTGAATTTGCTGGAAGAAGGAGATGAAGAAGAGTCGTGAGTTGATAGTCAGGGGTCAATAGTATTAACTCACCACCCATGCCAATACCAAATGACCAAAGACCCGGTAGTGAATAGTGAGGTCAGTATTGTTTTTCAAGAAAAGGCAATAAATTCTCGCCGTTACTTCATTTTGCTTTCGCAGTTGAATGTCCCTTCTGAAATCAACTCCGCCATCGCCGTACCATTTGAATACGGCTTCCTTTGATGACCAAAGGAGCGTCGTGAGTCGTGAGTCATGGGTGGTGGGTGCGGATCCTTGAACATTGAACATTGAATATTGAACATTGAATATTTGTTTTTCCTCCTCACTCAAAAACTTGTCCTGTATTTTGATAATTCTTTCAACCGGGATCTCTATATCGATGCCCACCCTGCTCGTTTTACTAACAATGGCCGCAGCATAATCGCCACAATGCGAAATGGAAAAATGATATTGCTCGTCTTTCAAAAATGGTTTGCGGGTATCTGCTATCCGGACGAGTTCATAGGGAAAAGCGGGGAAAAGATATTGAAGAAGAAAACGTCCTGCCAAATGTTGCAATCTTTTGTGCGGATGGGTAACATCGCGATGTTGTGGCACATTTGATCTAAAGAAATCCTCCGTCTCTTCAATTTTCCAGATACCCAGCCGGGTAGTCTCGTTGATTTGTTGTTGAAAAAAAATCGGCACAGTCAGGATTTAAGATTTGCGATTGCAGATTTTAGATTTAAAATTGCAGATTAAATGTTGAAATTAAAAGCTTATTTCAGGCAAAGAAGCGAAGTTTCGCAAAGTCACCGGGGAGCCGTCGCGCCTTCTGTCTTTTACCTTTGCGTCTTAGCGTGAAATACAAAGAAAAATTATACTATCACAATGATCTTATCAGATTTACGCATTCTCGGGGAAATAGCAAAAGGAACAATTAAAATTACTCCGTACGACAGGGATTGTCTTGGCAGCAATAGCTATGATGTCCATTTAGGAAAATGGCTTGCAACTTACAATGAACATATCCTGGACGCCAAAAAACATAACAAGATCGATTACTTTGAAATTCCTGATGAGGGATTCGTTCTTTACCCACATATCTTTTACCTGGGAGTAACAGAAGAGTATACCGAAACTCATGCACATGTGCCGTTTTTGGAAGGTAAATCGTCAACGGGCCGTCTTGGCATCGACATTCATGCCACCGCCGGTAAAGGCGATGTTGGTTTTTGTGGTCATTGGACGTTGGAAATCTCAGTAAAGCAGCCGGTGAAAGTCTATAAAGGCATGCCAATCGGTCAACTTATTTATTTTATTGTGGAAGGCGACACAGAAATAAAATACAATCAAAAGAAAAATGCAAAGTACAGTGGCCAGCCAGATAAACCAATTGAGAGTATGATGTGGAAAAACAATTTCTAACCAGTATGAAAAAGATAATTCTTACTCTTTCATTTCTGTTCTTGGTTTCATCGTCAATCGTGTATGCACAAACGGTGAAAACGATCTCCCGTGATAGCTTTTCATTAAAGTACCCGGAGAAATGGAAGATTGATATAGAAGATCCTGATTACGATCCGGACGGACTATTCAGCATCGATGCGCCCGATGACCAGAATATGATCATGTTCTTTGTATTCAACACCGTGGTGGACGCCGATGAAATGTTAACCGAGCAAATAAAAGCTCTTTCAGAATCCGTCTTAAAAAATCCCGAGGTGACTGATTTTATTGATTGGGGCAAATACAAAGGCAAAGGGAAATTATTGAAAGGAAAATTCTTAGGAAGTCTGAAAGGTGAGATCAGGCTATTCTTTTATGCCGATGACCACAAATCAATGCTGGTAATGGAGCAGGTTTATGATTCGGCAAGTTCCGATGTGAAAGCCGAATTGAAGTCGATCATTGACTCTTTTACTTTTACGAAATAGCCTCAAAGAGCATCTTTGCCAAACTTCTTGTAGTAAGCAATTAAGAATGCCACCACCTGGTTATAGGACCTTTTGCCTTCGGGCTGGTCATTGGCTTGCAGATATCCGTCGTAGATCCAACTGATGACCGGCGCAACCGGGTTCCTGTATTTTCTTAAGAACTCCCGGTATGATTCAATATCTTTTTTTGACTGGACGTTTAATTTTTCGGAATACGCTCTGGCGAGAAGGGAATCTTCTCTTCCTAATTCTGAAATAGCATACAAATACATATCGAAATACAAGGAATATCTAAAGGTATGATTGGGATACGCCCGGCAGGCCATGAACGCTACGAAATTGGCTTCATTTTCTTTTGCATAGCCAAGCTGGTGAGCAACTTCATGAGCACTCACATAGGGTTCAAGGAATTGCGGGATTGTTGTATTCACCTGCCCCTCACCGGAAAATGGATTGTAATAGCCCTGGAAGCCCAAATAATTTCCCAGGTAGCTGAATAGCGATGGCTTTAATGACTGGGGATCGTAGCCGAGAAAGGGATAAAAGTTATCAGCGTACAGGTATGCGTCGGATGTTTTTTCAAACAGGGTTTTTTTCTTGTTGAAGGAGTCCCTTTCCTCCAGATCGATAGAATCAGCATAAAAATTCAATCGCTGCTGCAGCAGGTTGGTAAGCGTATCGATCTCCTGCACTGAGTATTTCTTCATTTCAAGATTAAGCTGATATGAGATTCCTTTCCTGTTGTAATTCAAGCCCCAAAGCCCATAAAAAAACACGTAAACAAAAAGGAAAAAGAAGATAACCTGTTTTAATCCATTTAATAAATATGGCCGGTTGACCTTCTTCTTAATTAGGTATTTAATGAACTGGACAGTTTTAAAAATTATGACTAAAATAAGAAAGGCATAAAAGAGATCGCCGACGCTAAAGGGTATCCATCCGAAAATGCTTCGCTGTATTTTTGAAATGAACGGGTAAATGCCATTCGAATAGTTTTCTTCAACCCAAAGTGGCTGGGTGGAGGCAAACTTTATAATGACGACTAGGGTGATCAGGAGGATCCAGCTCCATGCCTTCATTAACCTTCCAAAAAGCCTGGTGAGAAAATGCTGCAATCAGTTCGTTTTAATAATCTTAGAATTCCGGTTGACCGGAATGACCGGGCTAAAAATAATTCAAAATCACATCAAATCTTACGGATTTATCCATTACCTTTGCGCCCCATCCTGAGAGTTGGAAAAACCAGGAAAAAATTTTGCGCCATGGCCCATCGCCGGGAATTTGAGATAGCATTTGTGGGGCTGAAACCCGGAGTTCATGAGTACACTTATGAAATCGCCGATCAGTTCTTTGAGCCGTTCCAGCAACAGGATTTTCGCAACTGTAAAGCGGAAGTAAAACTTCATCTTGATAAAAAGAGCAGCTTTATGTTGCTGAAGTTCGAGATCGGTGGCACTCTTGAAGTGGTTTGTGATCGTTGCAATAATTATCTGCCGCTTCAATTGTGGGATGAATTCAACATTACAGTTAAAATGGTGGAAGAGCCTGAACTGGCAAATGAGCAGGAAGAAGACCCGGACGTTTATTACATCAGCCGCGGAGAAAGCCATATCGAGGTGGCTAACTGGATCTATGAGTTCATCAACCTTAGTATCCCGATGCATAAAACATGCAGCTATGAAAAAATGGATGGTCCTTATTGCAATCCATCTGCGCTGGACGTACTGAAAAAACTGGAGCCCGAAGAAAAAGAAGAAAAAGAAAACCCGATCTGGAAAGGATTGGAAAAGTTTAAGAATCTGGAGGACAACTGAATTAACAATTATAATTAATAATTAATAATTATTAATAATTAATTAATGAAACAATAAATTTTTCAAAAAGATTAATAATTAGGTTATGCCAAATCCCAAACGCAGACATAGTCAGCAAAGAAGTGCAAAAAGAAGGACACATTACAAAGCAACTGAAACCACTTTAAGTACCGACGGTACGACAGGTGAAACACATGTTAGACATCGTGCACATGTAAG
>DASVAM010000116.1:0-3995 GCA_036376375.1 Chitinophagaceae bacterium | reverse complement strand
AATCTACAATTGGTCATTTATCCATCTCAACAATTCATCATGAATTATTCCATTCGTGGCGATTATTCTGTGTTGATAGGGAGAAAATTTCTTTCCTTCATGATCTGTCACTTTTCCGCCCGCTTCTTCTACCATTAAGTAACCCGCCGCGCTGTCCCATGCTTCCAGTTTATGTTCATAAAAACCATCAAATCGTCCGCAGGCAACCCAGCAAAGATCAATACAGGCAGAACCCAGCCTTCTGACCGGGATCCCTTTTCTTATTAAGCGACTGAAAACATCCAGCGGACCGTTGGGCATATTGATATAAGTGTATGGAAAACCCGTTACCAGGTTTGAATTAAGCACTTTTGTTATGCCGCTAACAGAAATTTTTTTGTCGTTAAGCGTAGCGCCTTTTCCTTTTTCGGCAAAGAATAATTCATCAAGTATGGGGGCATAAACCGCCGACATGATTATTTCATTGTCTTTTTCGATAGCAATACCCACACAGCAAAGAGGAATGCCGCGGGAAAAGTTTATAGTCCCATCGATCGGGTCAATGATCCATTTATAATTTGAATCCTGTATATGTTCACCAGTTTCTTCAGCCAATACCTGGTGATCGGGAAAATTCTTTTTTATAATACTAATGATGGCTGCTTCTGAAGCATGATCGGCTTCCGTAACCGGGTTGTTTACTCCTTCTTTTTGTGAGATCTTAAAATCAGTATTAAAAAAGCGTTTCAACTCTGCCCCGCCGGCATTCACTGCCTCGAGAAGTGTTTGTTTAAGCATGGGCAAAGATATAGCCGATTTCAGATTTCAGATTTTAGATTTTAGATTTGAATGAAGAAAGAAAAGTGCAATTATCAATCATAATAGTCAACTACAACTCTCGATTGCTGATTGAGCAATGCTTTGTTTCAATAGAAAAAGCGATAGTTGGAATCAGTACTGAAATCATCGTTGTCGACAACAGCTCGACTGATGGAAGCAAAGAATATCTGCCGCAAAAATTTCCTGGTGTAAAATTTATCTTTAATGATGCGAATGTTGGTTTTGCCAAAGCCTGCAACCAGGGATTTAAGATCTCTTCCGGCAACTATGTTCTATTTCTTAATCCGGACACTATTTTATCAGAAACTTGTTTGAAAGATTGTATTTCTTTTTTTGAATCACATTCAGATGCAGGCGCTGCAGGGGTAAGAATGCTGGATGATAAAGGAAGGTTTTTAAAAGAATCAAAACGCGGTTTACCATCACCTTCCGCATCTTTTTATAAATTATTTGGTTTAAGTGCCGTGTTTCCCGGATCAAAAACATTTGGAAAATATCACCAGGGGCATCTGCCAGAAAATGAAAACAATCCCGTTGAAGTTTTATCCGGGGCTTTTATGATGGTAAGAAGAAATGTTCTTGAAAAAGTAAAGGGCTTTGATGAATCTTTTTTCATGTATGGAGAAGACATTGATCTCAGCCTGCGAATAACAGGGTCAGGATTCAAGAATTATTATCTCGGCAGGATCAGCGTCACACATTTAAAAGGCGGCAGTACAACGTTCAACCATAAATATATCCGGGATTTTTATGGGGCCATGCACCTGTTTGTAAGAAAGCATTACAGTCACAGGGCGGCCTTGTACAGGTACTTCCTGCATACAGGAATTAGTTTTCGAAAAATGCTGGCGATGATTGCGCTGCCTTTCCATTAAGCACATAATAACTCGCTATTCATCACATCATTGTATATTCGCCACAATCCTTTGAACAATCGTAACTTTAGTAACACCTTATGGCCAACATCATTGATATAAAAATTCCAAAAGCTATTGCTGCCGCTTTGCGTCTTCCTCAAAATGATCCGCGCCGGCAACAGATCAGGGTCTTGAAAAAGCTGTTGCGCAAAGCAAGGTTCACGGAGTTTGGCCAGCAATATCGTTTTGATGAAATTCTTTTAAGTCGTCACCCGGCAAAAAGCTTCCAGGAGTTAGTTCCCGTTCATGATTACAACAAAATTTATTCTGAATGGTGGAATAAAACATTGGAAGGGGTTCCCGATGTGGCGTGGCCCGGTAAAATAAAATACTATGCACTGAGCTCGGGCACATCTGAAGCGGCAAGTAAGTATATTCCTGTCACAAAGGAAATGTTGCGTAGTAATACCGTTAACTATCTCAAACAGCTGATCACACTCTTTAGTTACGAGAACCTGCCATACAATGCAGTGACCAAGGGTTTTCTGATGATCGGTGGTGCAACGGATCTCCAAAAAGGAAAAGCAGGCTGGTATGCAGGTGATCTTAGTGGTATTCTTGCCAAGAAACGACCCTTCTGGTTTCAGACATTTTATAAACCGGGCGGAAGAATTGCTGCAATGAAAGACTGGAAAGAGAAGTTGCACGAGATCGTTGAGCACGCCCGTGAATGGGATATCGGCTATATCGTTGGTGTGCCCGCATGGTGCCAGATGTGTATGGAAATGGTGATCGAGCACTATAAAGCGAAAAACATTCACGAAATATGGCCCAATCTCGGGTTCTTCGTTCACGGCGGCGTGGCATTCGAGCCGTATAAAAAAGGATTTGAAAAGTTATTGGGAAAGCCGATCGTGTACATCGAGAATTATTTATCAAGCGAAGGATTTATTGGGTATAAAACAAGAGAACACGCAAAGGGAATGAAGCTTATCCTGGATAATAATATTTTCTTTGAGTTTGTTCCATTCGATGATAAAAATTTCGACCATGACGGAAACGTCATTCCAAACCCGGAAGTAAAAATGATCCATGAAGTGGAAGAAGGAAAAGAATATGCGTTGCTGATGAGTACGAATGCCGGTGCCTGGCGATACCTGATCGGTGATACAATAAAATTTGTCGATATAGAACATTGCGAAGTGTCGATCACCGGCCGGACAAAACATTTTCTTAGTCTTACCGGCGAGCACCTTAGTGTTGATAACATGAATAAAGCGATCGAACTTGTAAGCGAAGAATTAAATATCAGTATTCCCGAATACACAGTAGTTGGATTTCCTTATGAAAGTTTTTTTGCGCATAAATGGTATATCGCAAGCAATGACAATTGTAACCCGGAAGAATTAAAGAATAAAATTGACCAGCACCTTCGCACACTGAACGATGATTATGCAACCGAAAGGGACAGCGCATTGAAACAGGTTTTTCTTGAGCAGTTGCCCGAAGAAAAATTTATGAAATTCATGGAGCTGAAAGGAAAGCTGGGCAGCCAGCATAAATTTCCCAGAGTCATGAAAGGAAAGATGCTGGAAGACTGGAACCGCTTTTTGGGAAATGGAAAAGGCTGATATTTCTTTTACAACCCGGCGCATACCTCCTCCTGTTAATGAGCCTGCCGGCAAATTATTATTTTAGCATTAATGTTTGAAGCCATTCTAAAAGGATTGACTCTCGGGTTGTTACTGACTATTTCGGTGGGGCCTGTTGTTTTTTCAATCATCAAGCAAAGTCTTAATAACGGGCATCGCGGTGGCATCGCATTCATATTGGGTGTTTCAGCTTCGGACATTGTGCTTGTTTTAATTAGTAATGTGTTTACCCAATTATTTGGCTACATGGTCGAGCATAAAAATTTTATTGGAATTATCGGTAGTACGTTCCTGATATCGATGGGCATCTTTTTTATTTTTTTTAAAAAGGTAAAAGTGGATGATAGTGGCGTACAGGTATTAAGCATGAGTAAGAGGGATTATGCAAAGACATTTCTTTCAGGATTTTTTATGAATACGCTTAACCCGGCAGTTTTTATTTTTTGGCTAACTACTTCCACTACATTGATCACACTTACACCAGAGAATCGCGTCATTGCGTTCGTTACATGCCTGGCATTTGTATTGGCTACCGACCTTTTGAAAGTATTATTGGCACAAAAGATCCGTAAAAAACTTACGCCGCATAATATTCAAATTCTTAGCCGTATCAACGGTCTTGTATTGTTTGGTTTTGGCGTGGTCTTACTTTGGGGATTGATTTTTT
>DASVAM010000109.1:0-27024 GCA_036376375.1 Chitinophagaceae bacterium | reverse complement strand
TCTTTTAAAAGATCGAAAATGGTTTCCGCAATTTGATCAAATTGCGGAGCACCAGCCACCATTTCATCAGTAATACCTGTAAAAGATTGTATATATCGCGGGATCGGCTGAAGGGGATTAACGAGTGATTCAAACTTCTTCACAACCCCGTTGCCATCAAAGACATGAATAGCTACTTCGGTAATTCCGTTAGCAGATGCGTAACTTCCTGTGGTCTCTATGTCAACAATAGCGTACATGATTATTTATCACGTGATCAGGTTACAAAAAAGCAAACTAAGTTCGCAAAATATTTGGTATGTCAGAAGATAAATTTTTAATGTTTCGAAACAGGCTGGAGAAGGTCTATCGGCATCTTGGAAAACAAGCAAAAAAGATGGCGATCACATGCTTCCGGCTTTACGACCATGATCTGCCGGAGTTCCCCTTTTGCATCGAGATCTACGAACAAAATGTGTATGTAGCTGAGTATCGGCGTCGTCATGGAATGAGTGACGATGAACACCAGGAATGGTTAACACAGAGTATGGATGTTATTTGTGAAGTTTTAAAAGTAAGAGAAGGCAATGTTTTTTTGAAACTCCGGCAAAGAAAAACTGGCCGTCTCGGCCAATATCAAAAAACTGCAGAACGGAAAGCTGAATTTATTATTCGGGAAAATGAGCTGAAGTTTATCGTTAATCTCAGTGATTATCTTGATACAGGTTTGTTCTTAGATCATAGGGTGACGAGAGAAAAGGTAAAGGCTGAGGCGAAGGATAAGAAAGTCCTGAACTTATTTTCTTACACCGGGTCTTTTTCTGTTTATGCAGCAGATGGGGGTGCTGATGAAGTTGTTACAGTTGATCTTTCAAAAACCTATTTGGATTGGGCAAAAAGAAATATGCAGCTAAATGATTTTACCGATCAGGCAAAATATGAATTCATTCAGGCCGATGTGTTGCAGTATTTAACTACCATTCGGGAAAATGATTTTGATTTAATTATCCTCGATCCACCTACATTCAGTAACAGTAAAAGAATGGAAGACATCCTTGATATTCAACGTGACCATGTTAGGCTGATCAATGGTTGTTTAAGAATTTTGAAACCGGGCGGTAAAATTTATTTCAGCACTAATTATAAAAGATTTGTTTTAGACAAAGGAGCGATCGTGACTTCTTCGATAAAAGATATAACAAAACAAACAACGCCTTTTGATTTTGAAAGAAGGTTAAATCGTGTTTGTTATCTTATGACAAAATAAAAAACCGCCCCATTAAGAGTGAAGCGGTTCTCTAAACTGTAAAAAATCGTTTTAATATAAATAATTTAAGGCCTCCCTGTCATTCGCATTAAATGGCCTGTTTTCACCTCTGCTAATGCAGGCTAACATCCAGGAATTAGGATCTGGACCGGTTGGCGTGCCGGTAATGTGAATAGCTCCGACTGAAGATGCACCTTCATTTGCATATGCACCACCGCAACTATAACTTCTGTCCATGTAATCCGTATGGCGGAAACCAATACAATGTCCGCATTCATGTGCGAGTATTGTTGCTAGAAAATCAATGAATTTTTGAGTAGTTCCGGTTCCAATATTTCTGGAATATACTTTCACCTGTCCATAAGGATCGCCGGAATTGCTCGGAAATCCTGCCGATGCCAGATAGGGGCCATTGGCATTAACAAATCTAATATCACCTGCATTTGTGCCAGCAACCTGGAAAGTTAGTCTTAGGTGTTGAGCATTATATCTGTCGACCATTTCCTGGAGGGCTGCCGGATATCCGGCCAGTGCTGACAGTTTTGAATCCAGGCTCACTTTTATAGTTCTTGTACCGGATACAAGGTTTGTTGTGCGGTACTGCTCAGTGTTTGCAAGGCGTAGAAAATTTCCACCAGGAGTTGAGTTCAAAAATTCTTCCGTAAGAATGATGTCTCCTTCGACAAGATAACCTTCTTCAACTTTCTGAACGTCTGACGTTCCAAAACCATGACTATAGATCTTTGCAAGTGTTTCCTCCGAAATTTGTTCCTGGGCAGGTTCTTTCGCCTCCTTTTTGCAAGATGTAATTGCAAAACCGGCCATAAGCAGAAAGGCCAATGGTCTTAACATTTGTCTCATGTGAAGTCTGTTTTAGTGTGATTAAATAAGGTAATTATTAAAAATACAGGTGGGTATTTCGAATCGAAAAGATAATGATTTTTTTGAAATGCTAACAAATGTTTTCATCACTTTTTTGGTCTTTAAGCATTTCCATGAAGGTTGAAAGCTTGTAGGGCCGGATTTTGAGAAATCTATATTTTTAGGGGATGAAAACTACCTGTTGGGGCAGAGGCGATCACTTTTTGGCGGGGTTTGTAGTCGGCTTGTTTAGCGTCTTTACTACACATTCTTCTTTTGCACAGGTAAATGATAATCCCAGGATCTCTCCCGGATTAATAGAGGAGATAAGGAAAACCAAAGAAGCAGATAAACTCTTACTGGAAGTTGCCATCAGCAACGATAAAGTACCGGCTGAAATATGGAAGCCAGTGTATCAAGCAAAAAAAATATATGAATCCTCAGGCTTTTCCGTTTACAGGTTGTTTGCGACTGTCGAAGAAATCAATACTGTTTTTTTACTATTGCCAGGAATAATTTTTATTGAGAATGGCAAGAGAGTGCCCAGGGAAGAAATCCAGGCAGGTAATCTTGATCTTTCTGTAAATAAAATAAATCTTGTTCACCGGAATTTCCCTTCGATCAATGGAGAGGGGATAGTGGTATCGGTAAAGGAAAATAAGCCTGATACAACTGATATTGATTTCAAAGGAAGGTTTCTTTCCACCCATCTTTCGTCAACCACCGTTAACAGTCACGCTTCCATAATGTCCACCATGATAGCGGGTGGGGCTAATAGCTGGCATTTGGGTAAAGGGGCTGCCTGGGGAAGCACCATCAGTTCGTCAGGTTTTGCCGTCCTGTTGCCGGATGCCAATAGTGCTTACCAGCAATATAATATTTCTGTGCAAAATCATTCCTATGGGGTTGGTGTTGAAAATTATTACGGCGCAGATGCAGCCGCCTATGATGCGAGTACAATTGCTAACGGGTCCTTACTGCATATATTCTCTTCGGGTAATTCAGGCACATCTGCTGCGACTACAGGAATTTATTCCGGGTTAAGTGGCGTTGCAAACCTTACAGGCAGTTTTAAGATGGCGAAGAATATTTTGACAGCAGGTGCAACAGATTCTTTTTTCATTGTTGCTGCTTTAAGTTCAAAAGGCCCTGCACATGATGGGAGAGTTAAGCCGGAGTTAGTTGCTTTTGGTGAAGATGGCAGCTCGGGGTCAGCTGCATTGGTCTCTGGGGTATCCTTACAGCTTCAGCATTTATATAAACAAATGAACGGATCGCTGCCACCGAATACACTAATAAAAGCGATCCTTATCAATAGCGCTGATGATATTGGCAACGCTGAAGTTGATTATAAAAATGGGTTTGGGAATTTGAATGCAAATAATGCAATGAACACATTGCGGGGAAATAAATTCTTCGCCGGCGCCGTTTCAAATTCTTCAAGTCAGTCTTTTACTATTACCGTTCCTCCGGGAATAAAGAAGTTAAAAGCAACCCTTGTTTGGAATGACCCGCCAGCCGTTCCCAATGCGACAAAAGCATTAATAAATGACCTTGATCTTGAACTATCTGAGATTTCGTCCGGTCAAAGCTGGCGGCCATGGGTTTTAAATCCATTTCCACATGTTGATTCATTATCACAATTGGCGAAAAGAAAAAAAGATACCCTCAATAATATTGAACAGATAACAATTGAAAATCCTGTTGCCGGAATTTATCAATTGAAAGTGACGGGGGATAATGTTACGACAACATCGCAAAATTTCCATATAGCGTGGCAGCTGGACCCGGCCGATAGATTTGAGTGGCAATTCCCAACTGCAAATGATTTTATCTTTCCATCATCGGACAATATGATCAGGTGGCGGTCGACTTTTTTAATCACTAATGGCACGCTTGAGTACAGCACGGGAGGAAATACCTGGCAAACGATTCAAAATTCAGTTGATCTCACTACGGGATATTATAAATGGAATGTGCCATCCATCATCAGCACAGCAATACTTCGAATGACCGTGGGCTCAAATATTTTTACAAGCGATACATTTACAATTGCCAACCGAACAAGGACCGGTGTTGGCTTCAATTGTGCTGATTCTTTTTTGTTTCACTGGAGTAAATTGCCCGGAATAACAAATTACAGGGTTTACAGGCTTGGCAATAAATACCTGGACCCAATTGCATTGACAGCGGATAGCTTTTTAATACTTGCAAAAAACGCGAATCCTTCCCTGCACTATGCGGTGGCACCCATCATAGCAAATAAGGAAGGACTGAAGAGCTATACTTTTGATTACACGGTGCAGGGAGTGGAATGTTATTTCCGTTCTTTTCTTGCATACCTGGTTGGAAATTCGGCACAACTCACCGTTTCGCTTGGTACTTTATACAATGTCAATAAGATTATCATTGAAAAATTTAATGGTACTGAGTATGAGGTATTGCACCAAATCGTGAACCCATCTTCATTAATGGTGAATTTCACCGATGCATCACTGAAGAAAGGATTGAATGTTTATCGTGCTAAGCTGGAGCTGGTTGGTGGGAGAATTATTTACTCTTCAGTTGAAACAATTTTTTATTTCAAGGGGGCCGAATTCATCGTTTACCCCAATCCGGCGTTACAATATTCTCCCATAACAATCCTTTCCGATAACCAGTTTGAGCCGGCCACGTTGCAGGTGATCAACATGCATGGGCAGAAGATTTTTGAAATGAAGCTGAATGATGTCAGCACTCAACTACCTGTGGGAAGATTGAGTAAAGGATTACATCTTTTACGGATAACAAGAAAAGATCAAAAAGATGTTGTTCTGAAAGTTTTTATTCAATGATCCTGAAGTAATAACCCTATTACCGTAGCCGAAGAAAAATGGGAAAGACTACTGGACAGATTATTTAGCATCGGCAATACTTAATTTTTTTGCAGCTGTTCTTCCGGGATATTCTTCCAGCGCTTTTTCCAAACAATCCATAGCGGCATTAAGTGCGTCAAGATTTAATACATAAGCCAACCGTACTTCATTTTTTCCCAGGCCGTCTGTTCCATAAAATCCTGTTGCAGGCGCCAGCATCACTGTTTGATCTTTATAAGAGAAGCTTTCTAATAACCATTGACAAAATTTATCCGAATCATCAATGGGTAATTTAGCTATCGCATAAAAAGCGCCGCCAGGGTTTGGACAAAACACCCCGGGCATTTTATTTAACCTGCTCACCATCAAATTTCTTCTCGACAAATATTCCGCTTTAGGCGAATCAAAATAAGAATCCGGAAGATCAACAGCTGCTTCACCCATAATTTGTGCAAGTCCCGGAGGGGATAATCTTGCCTGGGCAAATTTCATGGCCGTATTGTAAACGTCTTTGTTCCTGGTCACAAAAGCTCCAAGCCTCGCACCACAGGCGCTATATCTTTTTGAAATTGTATCCATCAGTACGACATGCTGATCCAATCCTGTAAGATGCATGGCACTTACATATTCTCCATCATAACAAAATTCGCGGTAGGCTTCATCGCTGAATAAATAGAGACCATGCCGGATACATATCTTTTTCAATGCCTCCATTTCAGCACGACTATATAAGTATCCTGTGGGATTGTTTGGGCTGCAAATAATGATCGCTTTGGTTTTTGATGTAATAACGTTCTCAAAATCTTCAATGGGTGGTAGCGCAAAACCAGTTTCAATATGCGAAGTAATAGGGACTACATTTACGCCTGCCGCACACGCAAACCCATTATAGTTTGCATAAAAGGGCTCCGGAATGATCACTTCATCGCCGGGATTCAGGCAACAGAAAAACCCAAACATGATCGCTTCACTGCCACCTGTTGTGATGAGGATCTGTTCGTGGGTGACGTCGATACCCACTTTCTTATAATACTGCACGAGCTTCCTGCGATAGCTTTCATTGCCTGCGCTATGACTATATTCAAGCACTTTGATGTCCGCATTTCGAACCGCATTCAGAATAGCCGGTGGGGTTTCTATATCAGGTTGACCGATATTGAGATGATAAACTCTGGTTCCCTTTTTCTTTGCAGCCTCCGCATAAGGCACCAGTTTTCTGATAGGAGAAGCTGGCATGTGCAGACCACGGTTTGAAATGTTTAACATGGCTCAAAGGTAATTATCCTTGTGTAAGTAAACAGCCGGCAATAAAAAATCCCCGTCGCTTTTGACGGGGATCGAATTTCGTTTGAAAAGGGGATTTATTTTCCAGATTTAGATTTCCCTTTTGATTTCGTTTTTGCTGCTTCTTCTTTTGTCCAGGCATCAAACGCTTCTGGTGCCAATACTTCACCAGTTATGGTGAGAGAAACTGGACTATCAATACCTGCGATCTTTACGGTAATGGTTTTTGAAAATGCGCCTAAACTGGCAGCATTATATCCAACATTAATTTTTTCGCTTTTACCGCTCATTATTGGTGCTTGTGGCCATTTTGGGGTTGTACATCCGCAAGAAGCAGAAGCATTTTCAATTACCACGGGCTTATTAGAAACGTTTTTGAATTCAAAATCAAATGTTGTGGGTACACCTTGTTTAATTTTTCCAAAATCATGTTTGTCAACATTGAATTTTGCAACTTCTTCCGGCTTTGCAGTTTGTGCAATTGCACCGGCAGATATTGTGAATATAGCGGCAATAAATAATAATTTCTTCATGATCTTAATTGTTTTTTTGTTTTAATAAGCTAATGGATGAGTTTTCGGGTGCAGAACCTGCCGGTGCTTTCCAGACAGTTCCAGATATCTTGATCTGTTTTGACAGATTTTGGTTGTACATGATCGTAATATATTTTTCAAAATGGCCTTCAGCCGCAGCATTGTAACCGACCCTGATCTTTGTTGTTCCACCTGCCATAATTGGTTCTTTACTCCATTCCGGCGTGGTGCAACCACAACTTGTCTGAACATTTGAAATTACCATCGGATCTTTGCCGGTGTTCGTAACTTCAAAGAAATGATAAACTGGCTTGCCTTGCGGTATGGTTCCAAAGTCAAAAGCCGTTTCTTTTACTGAAAGAACTTCGGGTGCTGCTGTAGTTTGAGCGTTGATTACAATTACCAATGCAATCGCTGAAAAGAGGGTAAAGAGTTTTTTCATTTTGATTAATTCAGACTTCAAATTTAAGACAACACATTCAAAAAGCATAGGCCAAACTCACAGAAATTCAGTATTTTTTAACACCCCCAAAAGGGCATAGCCTTTCCTCTATCTTTGTCGCATGGATACCCCTCATCCTTCGATGCTTGCCGCTGATAAACTTTCATTCGAAAGTTTTCGCAACGAGGTATTAAACGATTTTTACGTCTCCTGTATAAGCCGTGAAGCCAGTCTTTTAGGCCGCAAGGAGGTGTTGACTGGTAAGGCCAAATTTGGAATTTTTGGTGACGGTAAAGAAGTGGCGCAGGTTGCAATGGCAAAGTTTTTTAAAGAGGGAGATTTTCGCAGCGGCTATTACCGGGATCAAACTTTTCAATTCGCTATTGGCCAGGCCACTGTTGAACAATTTTTCGCGCAATTATATGCCGATCCGGACGATAAAAATGATCCCAACAGTGCGGGCAGACAAATGGTGTCGCATTTCTGTACTTCCTTAACGGACGAAAATGGCAATTGGCTGGATCTTGCCAATCGGAAAAATACGATTGCTGACCTGGCGCCAACTGCCGGTCAAATGCCAAGAGGCCTGGGCGTTGCACTTGCTTCAAAATGTTTTCGGGAGATAAAGGAGTTAAGAAAATTTGATCACCTGTCTGATAATGGCAACGAAGTTTGTTTTGTAACAATCGGGGATGCCGCAACATCGGAGGGTCATTTTTGGGAAACGGTAAATGCAGCTGGTGTGATGCAGGTACCGATGGCTTTATTTGTTTGGGATGATGGGTACGGCATTTCTGTTCCAAAGAAATTGCAAACAACAAAGGGATCCATTTCAGAAGCATTAAGTGGCTTTCAAAAAAAAGATGATTCAAACGGTTTTCATATTTATAGAATCAGGGGCTGGGATTATGCCGGCATGTGCGAAGCATTTGAAGAAGGAATTCGGCTTGCCAGGGAAATGCATGTTCCGGCATTGTTTCATGTCGAAGAGCTTACACAGCCACAAGGTCATTCCACTTCCGGCAGCCATGAACGCTATAAGTCTCCTGAGCGTTTGGAATGGGAAAGAGAGCATGACTGCCTTAAGAAAATGCGTGAATGGATCATTGATTCTTCGCTGGCAAGTGATGAAGAACTAAATCGCCTTGAATCCAAAGCGAAGAACCAGGTCAAGGATGAAAGGACAAAAGCATGGGAGAAATACCAGGCGCCAATAAAAGAGCAGGTAAAAAAGATCGCAGAGCTTGCAGCATCGTTGGCGGCGAATATTCCTAATAAAGCTCAAACCATCGAAAAAATCAGCAAGGAACTTTCGGCCAATCGTGAGCCGATGCGGCGGGATGTGATGAGATCTTTACACTCGATATTAATTACCGCAGGAAATAATGATGCCGCATTTTGGACAAAAGATTATTACAATGACCTTTTAAAAGAGAACGAACTTCTTTACAATTCTCATCTATATAACATTGGTGAAAAAAGTGCCTTAAAAGTTGCTGGGACAAAACCGGTAATTGCTGATGATGCGCCAATGATCAATGGTTTTGAAGTTTTGAATAAATATTTTGACGCATTATTTGCCAGCAATCCACTTGTTGTTGCATTTGGAGAAGATGTTGGCAAGATCGGTGATGTGAACCAGGGTTTCAGCGGTCTGCAAGCCAAATATGGAGAAGCAAGAATTTTTGATTGCGGTATTCGTGAACTGACCATAATGGGACAGGGAATAGGTATAGCAATGCGGGGGTTAAGACCGATCGCAGAAATTCAATACCTCGACTATTTGCTCTATGGTCTTGAACCATTGAGTGATGATGCAGCGACGTTACATTTCCGCACAAAAGGAAAACAAAGTTGCCCGTTAATAGTCAGGACCCGCGGCCACAGGCTGGAAGGTATCTGGCATAGCGGCTCACCAATGGGCATGGTCATAAACTCATTAAGAGGAATGTATGTTTGTGTGCCAAGAAATATGACACAGGCAGTCGGTATGTACAACACTTTACTGAAAAGTAATGACCCGGGAATTATTATCGAATGCCTGAATGGTTATCGCCTGAAAGAAAAACTGATTTCTAATCTCCTCCAGTTTACTGTTCCCCTTGGTGTGCCTGACGTGATCAGAGAAGGCTCCGATGTAACTATTGTTTCCTATGGTTCGATATTGCGTGTTATACAGGAGGCCGTTGACTCATTAGAAGGGCAGGGCATCAGTTGCGAAGTGATCGATGTGCAGACATTACTGCCTTTTGATTTGAATCACAAGATCCTCGGGTCGTTAAAAAAGACAAATCGTATCATTTTTATCGATGAGGATGTTCCAGGCGGAGCTGCTGCTTTTATGTTCAACAAAGTGATGGAAGAGCAGGGCGGCTATCGTTATCTTGATGTGGCGCCGAAGACATTGACGGGCAAAGAACACAGGCCATCGTACGGGAGTGACGGGGACTACTTCAGCAAACCCAACGCTGAAGAAATCGAAGCGGCGATCAAAAAAATGATGAAAGAATAAACCATTTAGCCACTATATCACAATGCAACTAACCATTTACCAGGTCGATGCCTTTACCAACAAATTATTTCATGGCAATCCTGCCGCTATTGTTCCATTGGAAAAATGGCTAAGTGGCGAAATGATGCAACAAATAGCAATGGAGAATAATCTCGCTGAAACAGCTTTTTTTGTTCCTTCATCAAAAGACGACATTGATTTCGAGATAAGATGGTTCACACCTGCTATTGAGATCAATCTTTGCGGACATGCTACATTAGGATCTGCCTGGATTTTATATAATAAAATGAGCTTTCAAAAGGAACAATTAAACTTTAGTTGTAAGAGCGGGAAGTTATCGGTTGAAAAACGGGGTGATGTTTTGCACATGGATTTTCCGTCGTGGAAACCGGAAAGATTTAATGAATACCCTGAAGAATTATTGACGGCGATGGGATTAAGAGAAGTGGTGGGTGTTTACAAAAATCGGGACGTTTTGATCGAGCTGCAGGATGAAGATGCCGTAAAAAAATGCTCGCCCAATTTTTCGTTGTTAAAGGAAACTGGTTATAAAGTGATCATTACAGCACCGGGAACGGATGGTGTTGATTTTGTTTCAAGATTTTTTGCCCCTTCTGCCGGAATTGACGAAGATCCTGTAACAGGTTCAGCTCATTCACAACTCATTCCTTTCTGGGCAGAAAAACTGAATAAAAAGAAAATGTTTGCAAAACAACTCTCGCAACGCGGAGGTGAAGTTGAATGTAAATGGTGGGGGGATCGGGTGACGATGTCGGGACAATGTGTGTTTTATATGAAAGGGGAAATTACAATAGACAATAGGCAATAGACAATATCAGGAACTTGCCAATTGTCAGTTGCCTATTGCCAATTAAAACTTATAGTACTCTTTCATTTTTGCGATCAAAAGATCTTTTTTCCTTCGGGCAACCTCCACTTCCTGTCCATTCGAAAGAATTACAGAACCGCCTTCTCCTCGTAAATATTCTTTTACATGCAGAAGATTTACAAGTATTGATTTGTGAATTCGCACAAAACCGGCGTCTTCCAGAAGCTTTTCATATTCATGCATTGGTTTCGATGTGCATACCATTTTATTATTTGCAAAATATAAGTTCGTGTAATTACCAGAAGACTCTGCATACAAAATATCATCAAGTTCTATCACCTGGAAGCCTTTCAAAGATGGAATGCAAAGCCGCATTTTTTGCGGTGATTGCCGTTGGCCAATATTATGTAAAAATGTTTCAATATTCTTTGTTCCCGATTTTTCAGCGATTCTCTTTTTGGCCCTGTTTACTGCATCCATTAGCAAATTATCTTCAACTGGTTTTAATAAATAATCAATGGCGCTGAAATGAAAAGCTTCCACCATGAATTGGTTATGCGCCGTTACAAAGATCACTTCAAAGCTGATGCCCTCTAACTCCTTTAATAATTCAAATCCATTTTTTACCGGCATGGCAATATCGAGAAAGATCAGGTCCGGTTTATTCGCTTTGATCAAATGTATTGCTTCATCGGCATCCGTGAAGCTGCCAACAACATTCACGTCCGGGCAATTTATTTGCAAAAGCTTTTGCATTGAACTGATGCCCCGTGGTTCGTCATCAATCAGTATCGCTTTTAGCTGGTCCATAAATTTTCATTTGTTTTAAGTGGCAGATAAAGAGTAACAAGTGTACCAGTGCCATTGCCTGGCGATAAGGATGATTTGTCTTCTATTTTTAGGGTACTTTGTAAATTATATTTTTCATTCAGCAGCTCAATTCGTTGCCGGATATTTGCTATGCCCACTGGGTTTTCGCCGGCAATACTTTCTCTTCTTAGTAGTGATTCATTAATACCAACACCATTATCGTCTATTGTACAGATCAATTCAGTTTCGTTTTTGAAGAAATGTACATTGATGTGCATGCTGTTTTTATGAGGAGCTCCATGCCAGATCGCATTTTCAATAAATGGCTGGATCAGCATCGGGGGGACCAGGATCTCATCTTTTTGCAGGTGTTCATCAACACGGGTCGTATATGAAAAATGATTGCTCCTTATTTTTTCCATTTCAATGTATCTCTCTAAATAATCGATCGTATCATTTAGGCTAACAAACTGTTGCGATGATTGATTTAATGTTATCCTGATAAGCCGTGCAAACTTGCTGAGATAAAGTGAAGCTTGTTTGTTTTCATTGTTAAGGATCATTTCTCTGATGCTATTCAAACAATTAAAAATAAAATGCGGATTCATTTGGGCATGCAGAGCTTTCATTTCGGTTTGTGCAAGCTGTTTATCAACGTTGGCTTTCTGGGTAAGCTGACCGATCCTCAAACGGTGCAGATAATATAAAATAGCAGCGATCAACAGTGTAATTGATATATAAAACCAGATCGTTTTCCAAAATGGGGGGCGAACAATGATCGTGAGTTCTTTGACCTGGTCAGGCCAGCTTTGATTTCTCAGATAGACTTTTACCTGTAAATTATGTTTGCCGGCGGGCAGATCGTTAAGAAAAATGCTGCGTTGTGTTCCGATCTCCTGCCAGCTTTCATCTCCTTTTTTTAATAAGCGGTAGGCAAATAATTGCTGAGAGGCATCTTCATAATTAATCGCCGCTAAATTTATGACTGCACTATTGTATTTATAAGAAACTATGACATTATTGTCGGGATGATAAAATGGGTCTTTCCCTGTGAAGCTTATGCTTTCTACAAAGAACTCCGGAGGCGTTTGATTTTTTTTCAACTTTATCGGGTCAAATCGAACAATTGCGGAAACAAAATCAGCATATAGAAGGCTGTCAACCGGATCAAAGTACAACGTTCTGCACGAATTGAAGTCAGTTGGCATTCCGTCTGAAGCACCAAAGGATGAAATTTTTTTGCTGTCAAGGTCGTAGCTTGCCAGACCATTTTCTGTGGCAATCCATAGTGTTCTGTTACCATAAAGGAAAAGCGACATGATCACATTATCAGGCAGTCCATCAAGTCGTGTGAGCCGCGAATAGGTTTTGTTTTTTAAATCGTAGATGATCAAACCGTTTCCAAAAACACCAAAATACATTTTGCCATTTTTATCAAAGACCAGGTTGCTGCTGATCTCTTTAACAGGTCTTTTTATAAAAGGAAAAGAATCCAGGAAAAGGTCCACCTTGTTTGATCGGCGATTTAAGCGGATCAAACCCTGGCCCCCTAACCAAATATTACCATCCGCGTCTTCAGCCATCTGCGTTGGCGTTCGGAGCTTTTTTAGTTCAGGCAAAAACAATTCAGAAATTTTATTATCGGAAGGATCTTTGAAATAGAGCGTATCGATACGATATTTTGTAAAATATAACCTGTCATGAGAATCCTTCATAATGGATCTAAAATATCCGGTCCTCTTTGTTATATCCGCCTGAACTTTTTTATAGTCAAGGTTTCGCGTATTGATCAGGAAGCATGTTCCTGCGGTCATCAATGCATCTTCATTCACTTTAAGCAAAGAAGTGATAAAATTTTGACCTTTAGGAAAAAGGAAATGTTTTAAAAGCAAGAAACTATCCTTACTATATACATATATTCCATCGGCCACCGTGGCCACAAATACTTTGTTGTTGGCAACTGCCAATCCCGTAATTGATCTTTGTATTGAAAAGTTATCGCCCGGTAGTGCTGCTTGCTCTATTCGTCCGCCAGGTTTATTTTGTTTGTACAAACCATCATGTGTGCTGACCCATAAACGATTGTTTTTATCAAGTAATAATGCTGTAATGAAAATATTTTCGAAATAGATGGTAGTATCAAGATTCCATGAACCTGTTTGCCGGTCAAAATGGAGCAGGCAATATCCTGGGTTCGAGGAAATCGCTAATAAAGTATCATTTAACCGAAAAACTTTTCCGTTTGGATCAATTTTTTTTGAACCATTGATGGGTGGACCAATAACCTGCCTGGTTTTCTTAGTAATGTCAAATAATGCGAAATCATCCCCGTTTGCATTGCTTGCAGCGAAATAATTCTCATGGTTATATATGAATCTAAAAGTTTGTTTTGGTTTGGCAACCTGCTGAAATAAAGGATCATCATTATCAGCAAGTGAATGAAGCTCTTTTTTTTGGATATCATAAATATAGAGGCCATGCGCTGTTGATAACAAAACGGTATTGTCAGCCCTCACAAGATCCCACCCAAATCCAGTTTGTGTAGTCGTGTCATAACGAAATACTAAAGTGCCCGCATGATAGTGATAGAAGCCGGCGGAAGTAAGAATGAATAGATTTTGCTCTTTATCTCCTGCTACATCAAAGATCCTGTTGACAATGGCGCGATCAATTGTTGAATCTGCCGGGATAATAATATTTCGGGATTGAAGTGTTTTTGTATTAATGATATGAAGGCCTGCACCGGTTAGCACGGCTAATTCTTCATTGTTGATCAATTTCAAATTAAATACACGGTCTTCCGGGAGACTTTCAGGAAGGCTATCTGCATAAAACTGTTGGAAACCGGATCCGTCGAAACGGTTCAATCCTTTTTCGGTACCGATCCAGATATAGCCATAAGGGTCCTGGGTAATTACATTGATATTGTTACTGGAAAGGCCATCCTTTGCACGGTAAACTTTAAAATCACCTTTATCTAATTGCTGGCTATATGTTGCTATAGCAATTGAAAGAAAGGAGATCATATTTAGAAAACGGTGTAACATGCGGGATTACTAAGTTACTTTCTTGTCTTTAAAAAATCTCCTGCCATTTGTCCTTTTGAGCGTCACTCGCCGCTTATCATCCAATAGCAGCCTTTGAAAATTCAAAGCCTGCCTCATGCGGTAACTGTTGAATTAATTTTTTGAGAAAATATTCTTCCATTGATGAAAAATTCACCGCCACAAATCCACTGCGGCTTTTCCCGGCCTCATTACTAAGCTAAATTCAAAAGATTAATGAAGCTTTCCTGGACAAGTTTAAGAATATCGATCGCAGGGGCTAAGCTGAGTCATCTTGTGCAAAAGGACAAGATATGGGATCATGGTAGCATGGCCGAGCAGGCAAGAATAATTTTTTACCTGGTGCACAAAGCAAAAGCATCAGGGAATATCGAAACATTAAAAAAGCAATGTACTATTTCTTGTTTTGAAAAATTGAAAGCTGAGATCGAAAACAAACAAGCAAATTCATTGACGATCAGCCCTCTCATAAAAAAGTTGGCAATCCTTGAAGTACAGCCCGGGAAAAATAATAAACCAGATATGTTTTGTGCGTTGATAAGATTTTATATAAAAGAAATAGAGAATGGTAAAGAGATAATTGCAATGAATAAGGAGTTTATGACCAAATGGACTTTTGTGCGACAGGGTGAGTGGTGGGTGTTGAATGAAATAAAAAGTTAACAGTTCTTTGGTTTGTATCATACTAAACATGAATTATGAGAAAATATGTATCCTGCTTAGTATTCTTGTTACCGGGGTTTTTTCCATGTTTGTTTCAAATAGCCAAACCGCCTTTACCAAGTCCACAGCGATCAAGAATAAACAACTAAAACTTGTTAAACTGTCTGATTGAACCGTAAATCACTAAACTACTTTTTATGAGAAAGATCTTAACTTTCCTGCCCGCTCTCTTATTTTCTTTGCTTTCATTGTTACAAGCAAAGGCACAGGTCCTCAACGGGGATATTGTGCTCGATAGCCAGGCTGATGTTGATGCATTTAACTATACTGAAGTAAATGGGAAAATAACCGTTTCGGGAAACAACATAACTAATCTTAACGGTTTGTCGGAGCTAACAAAGTGCACAGAGCTCAGCATCTCTATCAATCCAAATTTGACGAACATTATTGGCCTGGCAAACCTTCAGGAGGTTGTGCATACGTTAAGGATAAGAAACAACTTCACTCTCACCAGCCTGGCCGGCCTTTCAAGTCTTGTAACCGTAGGAGCATTTATTGAAATTTCAAGCAACTCATCTCTGGTTGATCTGGATGGACTATTCAACCTAGAAGACGTTGGTTCAAATTTTGGTAATATGACGATTTCCAATAATAATGTGCTCGCTGATGTTGACGGACTCTCTAAGCTTACACGAGTCCCCGGCCTGATTATAGAAAATAATGCTTCCCTGGTCGATATTGATGGCCTGTCAAATCTTGAAAGCATTGGTTTTACGGGTATTGTTATTGAAAATAATGATGCCTTAACGAATATTGATGGGTTACATAAGGTACCCGGAATGAGCGGTGAGCTTAAGATAATCGGCAATTCATCATTAACAAATATTAACGGGCTATCTAACCTGACGCATTTAAACAATATTGATGGACGGAATGACCTTGAAATCAAGGATAATCCTTCATTGGCGAATATTGATGGATTGTCAAAACTTACGGTGGTCAGAGAGGGAAATTTAGTGATACACAATAATGATGCAATAACCAATATTGATGCATTGTCAAACCTGGTATTGGTTGGCATTGTGCTTAATATTACCGATAATCTTCTTTTGGAAAATGTTGATGGGTTAAGCAGCCTGGAAGCTGTTAATGGTTTAGTGATCGGGCGAAATAATGCCCTGACAAATCTCGATGGCCTGGCCGCATTGAAACTAGTAATTGCCAACGTGAGTATAGAACTTAACCCTGCCCTTACAGATTTTTGCGGATTATCCAACTTGTTTGAGAATGGCGAAATTGGTGGCTCGGTAACCATAAAGAACAATGGAGCGAATACTTTATCCATAACGCCACCTCCGGATATCATTCTTAATAATGATCCGGGTCTTTGTTCAAAAGATATCTCGGCTGTGGCTCCTTACGTGGCTACGGTAGAAGGTTGTTTGAATCCATCACCACCGAGCCGTTCGGATTATCCGCCAGGCAATATTTTCCAGGTTGGTACAACCAATATTATTTGGAGTGCTTATGATGGTGCAGGTAACACCGCTACTGCAGTGCAAAAAGTCATCATAACTGATAACGAGGTGCCCGCGATTACTCAGTTTCCCCAGGATGTTGCTGTACAGTGTGCTGCTGATGTGCCAGCGGCAAATATTGGCTCTGTAACAGCAACTGACAATTGTCCCAATGTTGTTGTTACATATGTTGGTGATGTGATCACTAATCAAACCTGCGCCAATCGGTTTACACTGACAAGGACTTATAAAGCCACTGATGGTTCAGGAAATACAACCACTCGTTCTCAAATTATAACTGTTAATGATAATACTCCCCCGCAAATAACCGGGTTAAGCGCATCAAAGCAAATACTGGCGCCGCCCAATCATAAGATGCAGGATATTACGCTTGAATATGAGGTTAGTGATAATTGCAATAGCTCACCGACTTATAGTATTAGTATATCGAGTAATGAACCTCTTAATGGAACCGGCGATGGTGATACCGATACCGATTGGGAAATTATGGATGATCACCATATACGATTACGCGCTGAAAGAGCCGCAACAGGAACTGGTCGCATTTATACAATTACCATAACAGCTAGTGATGGATGTAATTCTTCCGTGACAGCTACAACTGAAGTTAGGGTAACACATAATATAACAGCTCCAAATTCCGGAAAGGCATTCGTTGTTGGCTCGTCAGTGAACTTTAGCGGCGAATTCTGGGATAAGCCAGGTAACAAGCATACTGCAAAATGGCTGATAGATGGCAGTACAACAGCAAAAGCATCCGTCACAGAACCATCGGGAAATAAAAACGGTAAAGTGACGGGCAGTTACAAATTCAACTCACCAGGAGTTTATAAACTCCGGATGAATACCACCGATCAGAATGGGGTAATGACGTACGCAAACACAAATGGAGATGTTGATGCGATCGTTGTGATCTATGATCCAAATGGCGGAAATACTTACGGCGGTGGATACTTTAATTCTCCTGCTGGTGCATTAACCGCAGATCCTTCAGCAACTGGAAAAGCCAGTTATGGATTTGCCATGAATTATTTCAAGAACTCAACGTATCCAAAAGGGGAAACACAGTTTGAATTTAAAGTAGGAGATTTTGAATTCAATGCCTTGAATTTTGATTATCTCGTGATCAGCAATTCAATGGCGCAGTTCAAAGGCACCGGAAAAATAATGGGTGGGCAAAGCGGTATTGGATTTACCATGACTGTTGTAGACGGACAGCTTGACGGAACGGGCATAGATAAAATAAGAATGAAAATTTATAACAAGAACAATGGTTTTATCATTTATGATAACCAGCCTGGTTCTAGTGATGCTTCATTGCCAACTCAGGCAGTAGGCGCCAATAGCGTTATAGTGATCAGCGGTAATAATGCAAGTCTCACTTCAGCAAATACAAGCCAGAAAGGCGACATGGAAGTAAGTATAACGGATGCGCCATCTCAATTTGATATTGTATCCTTTCCCAATCCCAGTACATCATATTTCAATTTGAATGTAAAAAGCAACAATACAGAAAGAATAACAATGCAGGTGGTAGATATGTATGGAAGAGTAATTGAAGTAAGAAATATAACAACTGGCTCAACTGTTCGTTTTGGCGATCGCTACAATGCGGGAACATATTTCGTAAGGATCATGCAAGGGAAAGTGCATAACGAGATAAAACTGATTAAGCTGTTTGATTAGTCTATGTCTATAAGCGAACGATGGCCTGAAGATTGGAATTATGACGGGTGACATAAAGAAGAATCTATTCCGATACAATCCTGCCTTTATGCTTTTTGGATCATTATTTTTTAAACATTAAACTATAAAAATGAAAAAGCTACGACACTTGTTCCGATCTGCCGATGGGAAAAAAATCTCTATTAAGATGTTATATCATAATAAAAAGATAATAGCCAAATTTTTTGTGTTTTTGCTTTTTCAAATTGGGTTTTTAAAATCGGAGGCACAAGTAATAAATGATAATGGATCGGCGTCAACGGTATTGGCCAACGGGTCTTATCAGGATTTTGTTATTCCAAACAATCCGCAAATCGCTAAGATATCCTTCTTCCTGGTAGGAGCAGATGGCGGTGCAGCCTTTCTTCATATGGGCCAATATGTTCCCCTTGTCGGTTTTGCAGAGATTGGGACATATGAATCAGCAGGAGGCACAGGAGCGCGGGTTAGCGTGACATTTCTTGTAGGTTCAGGGACTGGCAAAATCCCACTGGGATCCGAAATCAGGTTTATTGTTGGTAAGAAAGGAACCAGCGGACATGCTGATGTGAATATTATACCTGATGGTGGCACGGGTTCCGAATATGGCGGTGGAGGTGGTGGAACTGCTATACTCTATCGTCGCCCCGGTGGTACCTGGGAATTGCTTGCAGTAGCCGGCGGGGGTGGCGGAGCTTATCAGGGAGTTATCCTTGGTAGTCCTCTTGGACTTGGTAGTAACGGCGGTGGAGGACGGGAAGGCGAAAGTGGTGGCGATGGAAGTGGTGCTGGATTTAACTCTGATGGAGGTAGTAATGGTGAAGGAGGTGAGTACGGGGACATGGGAGCAGGCGGGGGAGGTTCGATTGAAGAGGGATCGGCGATTAACGGCTGCATTTATCCCTGGGAAGAATCGAATCCAAGTGTTGGAGAAGGAGGTGCTGGCGGAATAAACGGAGGGTATGGCGGAACTGATGAAGGGTGCGACAATTTTTTTGACATTAGCAATGGTGGTTTTGGTTTTGGCGGCGGAGGAATAGGCCATATTTCAGGAGGAGGTGGTGGAGGTTATTCGGGTGGTGGGGGTGGTGGATTCACCGGAGCTGGTGGTGGCGGTGGTAGTTACGTAAATGCTATCTGGTATAGTATGGAGAGAAACCCGGGCGGATACACTTACGATCCTAAAGATGGGTATGTGGTATACAATGTCATCTTAAATCTTCCTCCTGTGGCGGAGTGTAAAGACATGACCATTAATCTCAATGGTTCCGGGCAAGCTACCCTTGCCGTGGAAGATATTAACAACGGAAGTTCGGATCCCAATGATGATGCTTTGACTTATTCATTAAGCAAGACTTCTTACTCCTGCATTGACGTCGGAACCCACACCGTTACTCTTACAGTAACGGATCCTGATGGTGCAAGCTCAACCTGTACAGCCACTGTTACAGTTGTTGATAATACTGCACCAACTGTTGTGACGAAAAATATCACAGCCTATCTTGATGCAAACGGCCAGGTTACCATTACACCAGCCCAGGTCGATAACGGCAGTTCTGATAACTGTAGCATACAAAATCGGGCGCTTAATATCACCTCGTTTAGTTGTGATGATATCGGAGCAAACACTGTTACACTTACTGTGACTGATGTTAACGGGAATTCAGCCAGCAATACGGCGACGGTGACAGTAGTAGATAACCTGGGGCCAATCATTACAAGCGTTACGCCGGATCCGGCATTTTTGTGGCCGCCTGACAATAAAATGAAAACAGTCAATATTGCTATCGTCAGCACCGATAATTGTCCGGGGAACGGTATCACCTGTAACGTCATTGGCGTGTCAAGCAATGAAGTGGATAATGACGGTATTGCTGACGGTGAGATTACCGGCAATAATACAGTAGCACTCAGAGCAGAAAGATGGGGTACCGGGACAGGGCGTATTTACACAATCACCGTACAATGCACCGATGGCTCGGGTAATTCATCGCAGGCAACAACTACAGTATTGGTAGCACATAATATTTCTTCTCCTAAAAGTGGCGCTGCTTTTAAAATAGGCTCCACTGTTAATCTCCTTGGAGAATTTTGGGATATGCCGGGCAACAGGCATACAGCTAAATGGCTGATCGATGAAACAACAGGTGCGAAAGCAACAGTAACTGAGCCATCAGGAAATAAAAATGGAAAAGTGACCGGTACTTATAAATTCACTACAGCGGGAGTTTACAAACTCCGGATGAATATAACAGATCAGAACGGAGTCACTTCTTATGCAAACACTAATGGCGATCTTGACGCAATAGTAGTAATTTATGATCCGAATGGTGGTCACACTTATGGTGGTGGTTATTTTAATTCACCAGCTGGCGCATTAGTATCCGACCCATCATCCACTGGTAAAGCTAGCTACGGTTTTACGATGAACTATTTCAAGAACTCAACTTATCCAAAAGGTGAAACACAGTTTGAATTTAAAGTGGGAGATTTTGAATTCAATGCGTTGAATTTTGAGTATCTCGTTATCAGTAATTCAATGGCGCAATTCAAAGGCACCGGAAAAATAATTGGTGGACAAAGTGGTATTGGGTTTACCATGACGGTAGTTGATGGTCAGCTTGATGGAACCGGCATTGACAAAATAAGAATGAAGATCTATAACAAGAATACCGGCGAGATCATTTACGATAACCAGCCGGGTGCAAGCGATGCAGCGTTGGCAACACAGGCCGTGGGTGCCAATAGTGTGATTGTTATTAGTGGAACCAATCCTGCTATCACAAAATCTAACGCAAGTCAACAAACAGAAAAGGAATCCCTTGCGGAAAAAACTACAACAGATCTTGACGTAATTGTGTATCCAAACCCAACAACCAGCGATTTTTCTGTTACGGTGCAGGCAAATGCGAAAGAAAAAATAGTAATGCAAGTGGTGGATATGTACGGAAGAGTGATTGAAACAAGAAATGTGACGGCCAATTCATTGGTAAGATTTGGTGGCCGGTATGTTGCAGGAACTTATTTTGTACGAGTGATGCACGGCAAAGAACACAGGGAATTAAAGCTCATAAAATTTTAAGTCTAATCAGAAGGTTTAACAACAAATCGCCCCGGTTCTCCGGGGCGATATTATTCTAAAAATCTTGCTTTCAATTCAGGCGTTGGTACCCAACATTCTTCTTTTTTACCAAACCACCTGTAACGATTTTGGGCGACCAAATTATAAACGGCATCTCTAAAAAATTTTGGAACAATCCAAAAGATCTTTACCCATTTCCATCCATTCAATTGCTGAAACATTTTTAGTGCAGCGGTTGATCGGGTAAATATTTTTCCCTCCCGGTAAAGAATAAAGGAATTGAAAACATCAGTGGGAAGATGGAATTGTTTTAAAAGCTCTTGTCCATAATTTGACTGAAGTGAAGCGAACAAAAATTCTTTAGTCGTGTCTCTTTTCAAAATGAATTGAACACTGCCGGTGCAGAGATTGCATACGCCGTCAAAAAGAATTACAGGCTTGTCATTCACGATACAAATTTACCCCATGTTATGAAACACTTTCTGCACATCATCATCCTGCTCCAGTTTCTCTATGAGTTTACTAACAGCTTCGGCCTGTTCATCATTCACAGGTACGGTAGTGGACGGTATCCATTCTACTTCGGCGCTGATAGGAGTGACGCCTTTTTCTTCAAGTGCTTTTTGCATGTTGCCGAAATCAGTGAAGCCACAACGAACGACTAATACGCTTTCTCCATTCTCACCGGTACCTTCCCCTAGTTCTTCCAACCCATGATCGATCAATTCCAGTTCAAGATCTTCTGTATTCAAACCCCGTCCGACCGGGTCATCCGGGCGGGCTTCTGGCTTCAATTTAAACACCCCCATTTTTTTGAATTGAAAAGAAACAGAGCCACTGTTGCCTAATGCGCCACCGCCTTTTGTAAAATGTGATTTTACATTTGCTACCGTTCTTACATGGTTATCGGTTGCTGTTTCTACCAATAATGCAACACCATGTGGAGCATAGCCTTCATAAAGTATCTCTTCATAGTTTATCAATTCTTTACCCTGTGCTCTCTTAATAGCTGCTTCCACACGGTCTTTTGGCATTCCCACACTTCTTGCATTTTGAAAACAGCGACGCAAAGCAGCGTTAGTGGCAGGATCAGGACCACCGGCTTTTACAGCGATCACAATTTCTTTCCCGATACGGGTAAACTGTTTGGCCATCCGGTCCCACCGGGCAAACATGCTGGCTTTGCGTACTTCAAAAATTCTTCCCATAGTTTAAGTCAATTGTCAATAATCAATAGGCAATTGGCAAGGTCAGTGATAATTTGCTTATTGCCCATTGCCAGTTGTCTCTTTTCGGGTTGCAAAAGTAAGGCAATGCTGCAAAAAGAAAAACCCTCACAGTCAGCGAGGGTTTAGGCCAATTTTTTTAATTATTTGTGACGTTGGAAATCATCATGAGTTGGTAACATGTGACCAGGGGGTTTTAGTTTACTTCTTTTCTTGCTATATGCAAAGTACACAACCAAACCAACTCCCATCCAGGCAAAAGCAACTTTTAAGGTTTGTGAATCTAAACCAATTATCATTGCTGTACAGATTATTGCACCGAGGCCACAAACTACCGGGTAGATCGGCGCCTTAAATGGTCGTTCAATATTTGGTGATTTTACTCTTAATATCCAAACGCCGATGCTTACAAGGACAAAAGCGAACAGCGTACCAAAACTTGTCAGGTCTCCGGCGACATTGCCAGGCACAAATGCTGCAAAAGCACCAACGAATACAAACAATATCAGGTTGGCTTTATAGGGCGTTTTATATTTTGGATGGATGGCGCCAAATGCTTTAGGTATCAAACCATCGTTACTCATTGTATAGAAGATACGGCTTTGACCCATCAACATCACAAGAATAACTGAGGAAAAGCCTGCAAGAATGGCAACCGTAACTGCGGTTGATAGCCATTCATAATTTGTCATATAAGTACTAATCGCATACGCTACTGATGCTTCGCGACCTTTTTCAGGATCTACAAATTCCCGCCATGGGGCAACACCCGTAAGTACATATCCAAACAATATATACAGAACGGTACAAACTGCCAGCGATCCTAAAATACCAATTGGCATATCTCTTTTTGGATTCTTTGCTTCCTGTGCTGCTGTACTTACTGCGTCAAATCCAATGAAAGCAAAAAATACAATGGCAGCGCCACCTAACACACCTCCCCACCCATGTTTATTCCAACCGGAATAATCGGCAATTACTTTACCGGCCTGGTCTGTCACCGGTGGAGTTCCTTCAGGTATCATATACGGTGTATGATTGTCCGGACTGATAAACTGCCACCCAATTGCAATAAATAATACAACGATCGCTACTTTAATAAACACGATGATTGCATTCACCAATGCCGACTCTTGTGTACCCTTGATCAGGAGTAAAGTCAATAAAAGTAAGATGAGCAAAGCCGGGGCATTCATAATCCCTGAATGATGCACACCCGATGTATCAGTAAAGCTTTCAAAGGGGGAATGGCACCATTCATACGGTATTCGGTTGTCAAATAACTTATTTAAATATTCACTCCATGCAATAGAAACTGTAGCTGCCCCTAAAGCATATTCCATGATCAATGCCCAACCAATGATCCATGCGATCAATTCACCCATGGTAACATATGAATAAGCATAAGCACTACCTGCAATAGGGATCATTGACGCAAATTCTGCATAACAAAGCCCGGCAAACGCGCAACCAATTGCCGCAATAACAAAGGACAGCGTAACCGCGGGGCCGGCAGCCTGGCCAGCCGCAGCTGCTGTTCTAACAAAAAGACCGGCTCCAATAATGGCGCCGATTCCAAGTGCTATAAGGTTAGTTGCTCCAAGCGTTCTTTTTAATCCTTTTTCAGAATCAGCAGCATGTTCGAGCATGTGCTCGAGAGATTTTTTGCGGAATAAACTCATACAGTCGTTGATTATGGTTTAGAATAAACGTAAATAAAGCTCGTAAAATAAAGAATTAATCCAAAACGCCTGTAATTCTTTTTAAACGGACATATTTCATCGATTAGTAGCTTGTGAATCGGTTTTTTTCCCGATTTTCGGCAATCCTTAAAACTGATTATGAAAGGTAACAAGCTCACGATTTTTATTTTGATTGCAATGGCATTGGGGGTATTGGCAGGTTATTTTGTACATCGAAACAGTTCACCAGAATCAGCCCAGAAGTTTGCGTCTAATATAAAACTTCTCACCACAATTTTTCTTCGCCTGGTGCAAATGATCATTGCACCGCTTGTGTTTACAACACTTGTAGTGGGTATTGCAAAATTGGGTGATTTGAAATCTGTTGGGAGAGTGGGAGGGAAAGCAATGCTTTGGTTTATATCAGCTTCTTTGGTCAGTTTGTTAATAGGATTAATATTGGTCAATTTCTTTCATCCGGGTACGGCCATCGATCTTAGCAACGCCGATGCTGCGGGCGCAAAAGACCTGGTCAGCAAAACACAGGAATTTTCCTTGCAAAAATTTGTGGAGCATGTTTTTCCAAAAAGTTTTATTGAGGCAATGGCAACAAATGAGATCCTGCAGCTTGTTGTCTTCAGCATTTTTTTTGGCGTTGCAGCAACTGCATTAGGAGAATACGCCAAACCCGTCATTCGTGCACTGGAAATAGCCTCGCACATCATCCTGAAAGTAGTTGGTTATGTAATGGCTTTTGCTCCGCTGGGAGTTTTCGGAGCGATCGCGGCAGTCATCGCGGTGAAAGGTCTGCAAATCTTTAATTTTTATGCACTGTACTTTTTCTATTTCCTGATCGGCATTGCGTTATTGTGGCTGATATTGCTGGGTGTTGGATTTTTGATTTTAAGAAACCAGGTGCCCCATTTATTAAAAAGAATTTCCCAACCATTATTGATCGCTTTCAGTACAACCAGTAGTGAAGCCGTAT
Source organism: Chitinophagaceae bacterium (assembly GCA_036376375.1). Lineage (GTDB taxonomy): Bacteria > Bacteroidota > Bacteroidia > Chitinophagales > Chitinophagaceae > VBAS01. Next base: position 1,704 of record DASVAM010000109.1, on the reverse strand, counting down.
TTCCAAAGCTTACCGAGGAGTTGGAACGCTTCGGTTGCAAAGACAAGATCGTTTCATTTGTATTGCCACTTGGTTACAGCTTCAATCTTGATGGCAGTATGATGTATATGACTTTTGCCAGCATTACGATTGCGCAGGCTTATGGAATTCATCTTGATCTTGGCACACAGATCACCATGCTGCTTGTTTTGATGCTGACAAGTAAAGGAGTGGCAGGAGTGCCGAGGGCATCCTTAGTGGTGATCATTGCAACTTGTGCTATGTTTAAAATTCCACCGGAGGGAATTGCATTGATCTTGCCGATCGATCATTTTTGCGATATGTTCCGTACGGCAACCAATGTCGTGGGCAATAGCATTGCCACTTCAGTTGTCAGTAAATGGGAAGGCGCATTGACTATTAAACACCATCATTAAGAAAAATCAGCCAAATGTTTTTACTAGATGCATTTCACTGGAGCGACTTATTACAACCACAGTTTTATGTTGAAAATGGAGGGCTTTGGCTGTTGTTGTTTGTTGTATTTGCGGAAACCGGCTTGTTCGTTGGTTTCTTTTTACCCGGCGATTCATTATTGTTCGTAGCCGGAATTTATGCTCATGAAATAACAACAAAAACCGGTGAGGTAAAACCCGGGCTTGCTTACCAGTTTCTTGATTTGATTGGGTTGGGAAATTTCAGCAATCAATGGGTTGACCTTTTTGTTTTATGGGGATTGATCTCGTTATGTGGTATTCTTGGAAATGCCGTTGGGTATTGGACGGGCCGAAAGGTGGGCCCGGCCATGTTCACATGGCGGGACAGGTTCTTATTCAAGAAGAAATATCTATACCAGGCAAAAGAATTTTATGATAAGCATGGAGGTGTTGCTATCATTGGTGCAAGATTCCTGCCCTTCATCAGAACCTTTGCGCCAATAGTTGCCGGTATTGTGCAAATGGACAGAAAGAAATTTCATTTTTTTAATGTAGTGGGCTGTATTGTCTGGGTATTCAGCATGCTATTCTCAGGATATTTTTTACAGAAATGGATCTTAAGACAATTTGGGTTTGATCTCAAGGATCATCTTGAGCTAATCGTGCTGGGAATTGTACTGGTAACAACGGCGCCCGTTATCATAAAAATGTTTTCCGGCGGAAAGAAAAAGAAAGAGGATCCGATCGCTAATTCATAACTATGGAGAAAAAACACTACGGCATACTTTCTCTTCCCGTAATTGTTGCTGCACTGGGTTATTTTGTTGATATCTACGATCTGTTGTTATTTGGCATCATTCGTAAACCAAGCCTTGAATCATTTGGTTTGTCCCCGGCACAAGTTCAGCTGCAGGGAGAGGTAATATTAAAATGGCAAATGTGGGGCTTGCTTTTGGGCGGTATTATTTCCGGTATCATTGCAGATAAAAAAGGAAGACTAAGTGTTTTGTTCGGATCCATTATATTATACTCCCTGGCGAATATTGCAAATGGATTCGTGGAAGATGTCAATCAATACAAATGGATCAGGTTTATAGCCGGCCTTGGCCTGGCCGGTGAGCTGGGCGCGGGCATTACCCTTGTCTCGGAGATCATCTCAAAAGAAAAGAGAGGTGTCGCTACTTCTATGGTAGCGGGGATCGGACTGACCGGTGCAGTCGTGGCTTTTATCATGAAGGAAAATTTTCATTGGCGAACCTGTTACTTTATTGGAGGCGGATTAGGATTG
>DASVAM010000107.1:0-8916 GCA_036376375.1 Chitinophagaceae bacterium | reverse complement strand
GTTACCCGTGATGCAGAGATAGATATCGACAATGATATTCATACATCCATTATTCAAAAATTAGAAAAAGCACTGAAGAACAGGAAAAAAGGAAAGCCTGTTCGTTTTGTGTATGATCGTGAGATGGATCCGGGCATGCTTGAATATCTGATCCGACGATTAAATCTTTCAAAAAGGGATAATTTAATTCCCGGCGGTCGTATTCATAATTTCCGGGATTTTATGGAATTTCCGGAACACATTTTCAAAGTACGAGGCCAGCGACGTAAACATTTTGATCATCCATTGTTACAGGAAGGAGAACGGGTGACAGATGTGATCATGAAAACCGACCTGATGCTTCATTTTCCCTATCATTCGTTTAGTCCCCTGATTGATCTTTTGCGCGAAGCCGCTATCGATCCGGATGTTACTACCATAAAAGTGACCGGGTACAGACTTGCCACGCAGTCCAAGATCATGAATGCATTGGTGAATGCCGTTCGTAACGGAAAACAGGTAACTGTTTTACTGGAACTAAGAGCAAGATTTGATGAAGAGGCTAATCTTGAATGGAAGGAACGCCTGGAAGAAGAAGGTGCCAGAGTAGTGATCGGTATTCCGGATATGAAAATCCATGCAAAGATCTGTTTGATAAAAAAACGAGTGCATGATAAATCGATACAATATGGGTTTGTCAGTACCGGCAATTTAAATGAGCGTACTGCGAGAGTCTACGCTGATCATTGTTTGCTGACCAGCCACAAAGACATCATGAATGATATCAACAGGATTTTTAATTTTCTTGAAAACCCAAGGCTTGGCACGCAATATCTCAAAGATTGTTCAGTTGTAATTCCAAGTCCTGATATCCTTCGTCAAAAGATATTCAGTCATATTGAAACAGAGATCAGGAATGCAAAGAATGGGAAGCCGGCGGCAATGACCTTGAAGATGAATTCACTTTCCGATGAGTCGCTAATTATGAAGCTGAATGAAGCGGCAAAGGTTGGTGTCGAATTAAATTTAATTGTACGTGGAATTTTTTGCATGCGTTCTGAAAGTAAAAAATATTTGAAGCCGGTAAATGCAATCAGTATTGTTGATGAATATCTGGAACATGCAAGGGTGTGGGTATTTCATAACAATGGCAAAGAGAAAGTTTATATATCTTCGGCCGACTGGATGGTTCGGAATCTCGATCATCGTGTGGAAGCAAGTTGCCTGATCACTGATGAACAAATAAAGCAGGAGCTAAAAGATATACTCGAGATACAATTAAATGATAATGTGAAAGCGCGGCGATTGAATAATGAGTTAAGCAACGAGTATGTCAACACCGGTAAGAGGAAGATCCGAAGCCAGGTTGAGACGTATAAATATCTTTACAAAAAAACCCAAACACCGGTAAACGTTGAGATTGGCAGCAATTGATATTGGAAGCAATGCAGCGCGACTACTTATCTCCGATGTAATATTAGGCCCACAAGGCAACCCCGAATTTATTAAAGCAGCGCTTGTTCGTGCTCCCTTGCGACTTGGCTTTGAAGTTTTTGACAAAGGAGAGATCCCCTCCAATAAAGTTGAAAAGATCATAAAAACGATGAAGAGCTATAAGCTGCTTCTCGATGTGTACGAAGTAAAACATGTAAAAGCGTGTGCCACTTCTGCCATGCGCGATGCTACAAATGGGGCCGAAATAATCCGTCGGGTAAAAGCGGAAACAGGACTTGAAATAAAGATCATTTCAGGACAGGAAGAAGCTTCTTTGATCTACGAAAATCATATTGCAGAGAATATGACCAAAGAAGAATCCTATCTCTACATAGATGTGGGGGGTGGTAGTACTGAACTTACATTTTTCAGCGATGGTAAATTGGTGTTTAAAGAATCATTTAACATCGGCACTATCCGTTTATTGAAAAACCAGGTAAGCGAAGCGTTGTGGGATGAAATGAAAGAGTTTATTAAACAAAGGACAAAAGGTTATCATCACGTAACGGCGATCGGTTCCGGCGGCAATATCAATAAAATATTTTCTCTTTCAAAACGCAAGGAAGGAAAGCCGTTAGGACTTGACCTGCTGCGGGATTATTTCAAGGAGTTCAGCAATTTATCAGTTAATCAAAGGATGACACTTTATCATTTGCGTGAAGATCGTGCCGACGTTATCGTTCCCGCACTTCTTATTTATATCAATGTAATGCGCTGGGCGGATACAGAAGAAATTTATATCCCGAAGATCGGTTTGGCGGACGGATTGATTCATACACTGTATGAGGAAATCAAAGAACCACGATTGACCTGATTTTTTTGGATTAAGAGAAAATGGCTATACTTGACTTAATTACAGGATATGTCAGTTAACAAAGAAGTAAAGAAAGTAACGACGAATACGCTGCAAAAGATGAAAACGGCAGGTGAGAAAATTTCTATGCTTACAGCATATGATTTTTCTTTTGCAAGGATCATTGACAATGCCGGTATTGATATTATTCTTGTGGGCGATTCAGCTTCCAATGTGATGGCGGGCCATGAAACAACGCTTCCTGTTACCCTTGATCACATGATCTATCATGCTTCAGCGGTTATTCGTGGAATCAATCGTTGTCTTGTTGTTGTCGATCTTCCGTTTGGTTCTTATCAGTCTAACTCTGACATTGCGCTTGCATCTGCTATCCGGATAATGAAAGAAACCGGTGCTCATTCAATAAAATTAGAAGGCGGCGAAGAAGTAATTGACTCCGTAAAAAGAATTGTATCAGCAGGTATACCGGTAATGGGGCATCTTGGGCTGACACCACAGTCCATTTATAAATTTGGTACTTATACGGTTCGTGCAAAAGAAGCGGATGAAGCGAATAAGTTACGAAGAGATGCAAAGCTTTTAGAAAAAGCTGGTTGTTTTGCGATCGTCCTTGAAAAGATCCCGGCAGAGCTTGCAAGAGAAGTAACGGAAAGTTTACACATTCCTACCATCGGGATTGGTGCCGGTATGCATTGCGACGGGCAGGTCTTAGTGATGCATGATATGCTCGGGATCAATACGGAATTCAAGCCACGCTTTCTTCGTCAATACTTAAATCTTAATGAGCAGGTAACAAAGGCTGTTCAGCAGTATATCACCGACGTAAAAGGAAAATCGTTCCCCAACGAAAATGAACAGTACTGAGAGATTAATTTTTTATCTATAGCGGTAAATATCTTAAGATTCGATCCCTTGAGTACAATTTTTAAAGTAAAGATGCCGGACCGACTCCGGGCATTCATTTTCAGGAATTCTTTTTAGGCAAATAACAGAACTTTGCTTTAATTAAAAACTTATGGAATTTTTAAAAGATCTCGGTATCAAAGAAAAAAAAAGCGGCGTTAGTTCAGGATCAGGTTGGTTATCCTCCAAGGGAGGGCAGATTCAATCTTTCTCTCCAGTCGATGGCAAATTGATTGGCTCCGTTACCGGGGCAGATAAAGAGAGTTATGAAAAAATAATTCAAACAGCCGAGACTGCATTCAGGAAATGGAGAATCATACCTGCTCCGCAAAGGGGTGAAATTGTAAGACAAGTTGGGGAAGCGTTGAGAAAATATAAAGAGCCATTAGGTAAACTAGTTTCTTATGAAATGGGAAAGAGTTTGCAGGAAGGGTATGGAGAAGTGCAGGAGATGATCGATATCTGCGACTTTGCTGTTGGCCTGTCAAGACAATTGTATGGATTGAGCATGCATAGCGAAAGACCGGGTCATCGTATGTACGAGCAATGGCATCCATTGGGGATCGTTGGAATTATTTCTGCCTTCAATTTTCCGGTGGCGGTTTGGAGTTGGAATAGCATGCTTGCTTTGGTTTGCGGAGATGTTTGTATCTGGAAACCTTCAGAAAAAACTCCACTTTGTGGTATCGCTTGTCAGCATATAATAGCGAAAGTATTTGCAAAAAATAATGTGCCGGAGGGGGTGTCTTCATTGATCATAGGGGGGCGTGATGTTGGCGAATGGATGGCACATGATACAAGGATCCCGCTTCTGTCAGCAACCGGTTCAACGCGAATGGGAAAAGCAGTTGGGGCGGCGGTTGGTGCAAGATTGGGAAGGGCATTGCTTGAGCTTGGGGGTAATAATGCAATCATTATTTCAAAGGATGCCGATATTGACATGGCAATTCGCGGTGCTTTATTTGGTGCTGTTGGCACGGCAGGTCAAAGATGTACATCTACGAGAAGACTGATCGTTCATGATGATGTTTATGAAAGTATAAAGCAGAAACTAATTGCCGCCTATTCGCAATTGAAAATTGGAAACCCGCTGGATGAAAACAATCATGTTGGTCCCCTCATAGATAAAGATGCAGTGAAAATGTATGAAGCCGCCATTGAAGAATGTAAAAAAGAGGGAGGGAAATTTGTTGTTGAAGGCGGCGTATTAAAGGGTGACGGATTTGAAAGTGGCTGTTATGTGAAGCCCTGTATTGCAGAAGTCAAACCCGAATCTAGAATTGTACAACACGAAACCTTTGCGCCTATTCTTTACCTATTAAGATATAAAACCGTTGATGATGCCATTGCAATTCAGAACGGGGTGCCCCAGGGTCTTTCATCAGCGATCATGACACTGAATCTTCGCGAGGCCGAGCAATTCCTTTCTGTCGCGGGTAGTGACTGCGGAATCGCGAACGTTAACATTGGAACAAGCGGTGCTGAGATAGGCGGAGCTTTTGGGGGTGAAAAAGAGACCGGCGGCGGTCGTGAAAGCGGGAGTGATGCCTGGAAAAATTATATGCGCCGGCAGACAAATACGATCAATTTCAGCAATAATCTTCCTCTTGCACAGGGCATCAAGTTTGATTTGTGATCGGTTAATTGGCGAATTGATCAGCTATTAGCCAGCACTGGGGCCGATATAGCCAGCCATTTCACAGTATAACCATTTAGCCATCATAGCAGCAAACGGGGGACGGCAAAAGACTATGGTTTCTGTGAAATAATTTCAACCTTTGTACGTTGAATATCAGTCAATATCATTGAAAAATCATCCGATGAAAAAATCTTTACTTCTTGGAGCCATACTGCTTATGTCGTGGCATTTATTAAATGCGCAATTAAGAATTGCCCTCGCCGGTGGCGCTCATTCTTCTACCATTGCTGAGACAAACGATTTACCGAACTGGTCCGAAATTGAAAGTGGTTACAGTAATCGTACCGGTGCTCATTTTGGTTTTATAGCAGATCTGCAGCTCGGTTTGAATTCAAAATTCTATGCACAACCCGGCGTCATGTTTTATAATAAAGGGAGAAAATTTTACAGTAGTTATGATACGGCTGTCTATAATTATTTCAGCATCGATGCAAAACAATTCGTCAACTATATTGATATTCCTTTGAATATTGTCTATAAAATTCCAATAAGTGGGAAAACAAAGTTTTTCATCGGTGGTGGTCCCTATCTTTCTTTTTTCTACAACGGCTTTGAGAAAAAAGAAACCTATTTGAAGACAGGCAAATTTGAAACTGAAGAAAACAACGACTTACCTGTTGGTGATGGTCCTGGAAAGTATAAGACTCTTGATCTTGGCGTAAATGGAACCGCGGGTATCGAGTTTGGAGGTGTTTTTATTGCAGGTAATTTTAGCCGCGGTCTTACGGATATGTACACTGCTTCTTCTTATGACGGAAGTTTTAAAAACCAGGTGTATGGTGTTACACTTGGTATTTTTATCGGTAAACCTGTTTCACTGGAAGATAAACCGAAAGACACCGATGGTGATGGCATCATCGATAAAGAAGATTCATGTGTTACTGAAGCAGGACCACTTGTGACACAAGGTTGCCCTGATACGGATGCTGACGGTATCGCCGACAAAACTGATAAATGTGTTACGGTACCAGGACTTGCCAAATACGAAGGTTGCCCTGTCCCAGATACTGATAAAGACGGGATCAATGATGAATTGGACAAATGTGTTACGATACCAGGACTTGCGAAATATGAAGGTTGCCCCATCCCTGATACGGACAAAGATGCGATCAATGATGAGGATGATAAATGTCCGACCGTTCCGGGAGTAGCCCGTTATAATGGTTGTCCGATTCCAGATACCGATGGTGATGGCGTGACAGATGAAGATGACAAATGCGTAACTGAGCCGGGGCTGAGAGAAAATAACGGCTGTCCTGAGATCAAAAAGGAAATAATTCAGAAAGTTGAATTTGCCGCTAGAAAAATCCAGTTCAATTTAGGAAAGGCTACGCTCTTAAAAGATTCAGAAAAAGTGTTGGATGAGATCGCTGACCTGCTAATAAAACAACCAGAACTTATGCTTGATATCGAGGGTCATACAAGTATTGACGGAACTTTCAGTGCAAATATGAAATTATCAAATGAAAGAGCTGAAACGGTGAAAAACTACCTTGTCAGGAAAGGCGTTGACCCGTCGAAATTGAGTTCCCAGGGCTTTGGTCCTACCAAGCCGCTGAATGACGGCAAAACGGAACAGGAAAGGGCACTAAATCGAAGAGTTGAACTTAGATTGAGAAATAATTAGAATAGTTAAAAACCTCCCAATGCAACCGGGAGGTTTTTTTCTGGCTCTTTTATTGTCATATAATCTCATTTCTTTGTAAGAGTTTACCAAAATTGTATGGATGGTTGACTATTTGGCACTTCTTTATTAATATTTGTATTTAAAATTTAAACAATAAATGACTAGAATTTCAAAGGTTTTTTTGGCCCTTGTTGGTTTAGCTCTCTTTTCAGGTGGCTCTTTTGCTCAGAATAGCGTAAAACAGTCTGTCCCCAATGGATGGCATTTGCAGGACCAGGCCACTTCAGGCGCCTGGGGCATTAGCCTTGATAAGGCCTACGAGTTTGTAAAAGGGAAGAAAAGTAAGACAGTTATTGTGGCGGTCCTCGATGGGGGTATTGATACAGCACAGGAAGACCTCAAAGAAGTACTTTGGCGAAATCCCAAAGAAGTAGCCGGCAATGGAAAAGATGAAGATAAAAACGGTTATGCCGACGACATATACGGATGGAATTTTCTTGGCGGCAAAGATGGAAAGAGTGTAACAAAAACATCGCTGGAAAGAGATCGTGTTTATTATGCTTTAAGATCTAAATATGAGGGCAAGCAAATAGACAAACAAACTCTAAACAAGGAAGAACTTTATGAATATGAAATGTGGAGTAAAGCAAAAGAGGAATTATTTAAAGGTGAAGGGCTGAGTTCTCTTGAGCTCGTTTTTATGCGTAAGGCTTACACCAATCTTTTAAAAGCTGACTCTGTTTTGCAGGGTGCAATGCGGAAGCCTGTTTTTACAGGAAAGGAACTCGAAAAATTTGCTGCTCCCACCGAGAAGATAAAGATCTCACAAATGGCGATGCTTGACCTTATGCAGGCCAACAATATGATGGATATTACCAATAAAGAGTTTATGGATGGCTTTAAAGAGTACCTGGACATGGAGCAGGATAAAGCCGATGCAAAAGAAAAGGCCCCGCCCGCCTACAGGGAGGAAATTGTAAAAGATAATTACGGCGATTTTAATGATCGTTATTATGGCAATCCATATTTATATGTGCCCAATAATCTTTCTTCTATGCATGGCACTCACGTTGCCGGAATTATTGGAGCGAAGAGAAACAATAAAAAAGGAATGGACGGGGTGGCTGATAATGTTCAGATCATGTCGGTAAGAGTAGTTCCGGACGGTGACGAATATGATAAAGACGTGGCGCTGGGCATACGCTATGCTGTAGATAATGGTGCGCAGGTTATCAATATGAGCTTTGGAAAATATTTTTCGCCGGAAAAAAAATGGGTTGATGAAGCGGTAAAGTACGCTGAAAGCAAAGGCGTGCTGTTGATATCTGCTGCCGGTAATGAGAACTTTAATGCTGACACCATGATACATTATCCTAATAATATTCTTTTGGATGGGACGGTGGCAAAAAATTGGATAACAGTAGGTGCGAGCAGTGATATGACAATTCCTCAAATATCAAAAGAGGGGTTGCCCTATAATTCCATAGTGGCTTATTTTTCTAATTATGGAAAATCTGTGGACGTTTTCGCACCAGGAATGAAAATATATTCAACCGTTCCCGAAAATGGTTACCAGAATCAGCAAGGGACAAGTATGGCTTCCCCGGTGGTTGCCGGTATAGCAGCACTTATTTTACAATATTTTCCTACCCTAAGTGCTGAGCAGGTAAAATATTGCATCGAAAAATCTGCTGTCGCTCCACCTTCTTCTTCAAAAGTAATAATACCGGGTTCGAATAACGAAACGACATTAGCAGAGATTTCCAAAACAGGTGGGATTGTAAATGCATACGAAGCACTTAAATTAGCCTCTACATTGAAAGGTGAAAGACAACCCGGCAATCAAATGAAACCATTCTGATCTCAAAATGAACGATCCTGAACCTTCGACCCCTCGGGCGAAGGTTTTTTTATGAATGTATGGCAACGTTCGGCTATATCTATGTTTCAGCATGCTCCATAATCAGACCAGACGATTAGTTTTTCACTCCCATGCGTTACCTGGATGACAAAGAAGAAGGCACAAATGAACCCGATACTGACGGATTGGTTATCATTGCTAGCGAAGTAAGAACGATAATTGAAAATTAAGATGTCATTATTGCGGGATTTTTCTCTTACACGTCAATATCTTTAACTTTAAACCTTTAAACGATTTTAATTATGCCCCGCCCCGATCTTTCCCGCGTGTCTGAGTTTTATCACGGTTATATTAATACAGTAAAAGAAGATGATCTGATGGCCGGTTTAAAAAGCAGCACTCAAAATCTGTTTGAACTTTTAAGATCGATCCCTCCGGAAAAACATGACTATCGTTATGCTGATGGCAAATGGACGATCAAAGAAGTTGTACAACACATGTTGGATGGGGAAAGAGTATTTACGTATCGTGCACTCCGT
>DASVAM010000097.1:0-5420 GCA_036376375.1 Chitinophagaceae bacterium | reverse complement strand
TCCTGATTATTATTTCCCCGGCTGTGGTGTATTGGTACAAAGGGCGATGAAGATGAAAGAAATTGGTGCTTTGGATATACGAGATCAATGTTCAGGATTTGTGTATGCGCTCAGTACCGGCGACCAGTTTATAAGAACAGGTATGTATAAAAACATACTCATTGTTGCCAGCGAAAAACATTCCTTCGGACTTGACTTCAGTACCCGTGGACGAAATATCTCTGTCATCTTTGGTGATGGTGCAGGTGCCGTTGTATTACAACCAACCGAAGAGGAAAATCGTGGCATTCTTAGTACTCACCTGCATTGCGATGGAAACAATGCTGAGATATTAGCCATGTATAACCCAGGCACACATGCAAATTATTGGGTAAAAGAAAACAAGCTTGCAGATTTTGATGAAGCGGAAATTGGGGAGATGTTCATGAGTCATGCCATGATCGATAAAGCACAAAATTTTCCAAACATGGATGGGCAGACTGTATTTAAAATAGCAGTTGAAAAATTTCCAGAGGTGATAATGGAAGCATTAAATACAAACAATTATAAACCTTCAGATCTTAAATTATTAGTACCGCACCAGGCGAATCTTCGCATCTCACAATTCGTTCAAAAAAAATTAAGATTGACAGATGACCAGGTTTTTAATAATATCCAGAAATACGGTAACACGACAGCCGCATCTATTCCCATTGCCTTATGTGAAGCATGGGAAGCAGGAAAAATAAACGAAGGTGATCTTGTTTGCCTGGCTGCATTTGGCAGCGGTTTTACATGGGCAAGTGCATTATTGAAATGGTAAGCGTATCAAAGAGTTATGCCTGCTTACTTTTAGCCTTTTAGATCTCTTCCTGTAGCAAGATCGCCGTACAAATATTTGCCATCAAAAATTTTTCGTCATTAGATATATCATTAAAATAAACAACCCCCTTATCTATAAGCGAAACGGCCGCGAGTGGCTTTCCCTGTTTGTTACGGATCTCGTAGCCGATCGACCCAAAAGGCATCGTTCCAACAGTCCCATCTTTTTTCTCCATTTTGAAAACAGGGTGTAGTGTATAATAACGATCCCTGGTTTGACTGATCACCCCAATATATTTTTTACTATTACGCTGGGCTTCCTCATTATCCAGGATCATTTCCCATGGATCATTTTCGTTTTTTGTGTATAACCTGACCCAATATAGATTATCGGATGAACCCGCGACACCCAATATGTCAAGGCTGATATTAAAAAGGCTGTTTGGGTTATTACCTAATACAAAATCCTTCGATCTCACTTGTGTCACACAGAAGGCACTACTTTCATTGGCAGCATTATCCGTCAACTCAAATCTTACCGTTTGCTTTTTCTGTGAATACTCCACACCAATAATACGGGAATAATCATCATAACCGGGCCGTCCCGATGTCCAGCCGGCAAATGCGCTGCTTCCTTTAGTCCAGGATCTTTTTACCGTCAACGTTTTGTATTCTCCAAAACTTAATTTTTGATTGATCAGAATACCCTGCCGGCCTTTTACACTATACTCTTCTACCTTGCTCCAGTTGTTTTTGTCTACCGCCATTTTTGCTGGTGAACAGGAAACCATCACCAAACTCATCCCCACTATGAATTGCCATTTTTGCATTAAAAATTAATTTGAAACAAATCTATTTTGGGTGATGTTGCATTCATTAGCATGAAGATGTGATTTCAATAAATGAAAACTTAAAATGTATATCGACAAATCCCATCAGACCGATTCAATCTTCTACTGGCGTGTGAATGCAACGTTTTTTCCCCGAACTTCGTTTATTCTTAAACGGAACTATGAGCAAATTTCTTTTTTTTATTCCTGCCCTTTGGGTCTCACTGGCATTGCAGGCGCAATCTTACGATAGCTGGGAGATCTATCAGAACCGTAAAGAGGTTTCCAAATTCAATAATAAAAAAGAAACGAATGATGAAAGAAAAGTGTTGCTGCTCAACCGGTTTTTAGAAGGGCCTGGTTTTTTTGTCATCGAATACAAACCTGCTGCAGAACAGGCAGAATGGATCCGCACCATCGCATTTTATGATTCCACTGATAAGCAGATAAGGCAATATGATAACACACTGTTCTTGCGCATACATAATTCCGAAATAGCGGGTATCATGGAAGGCCGGCAAAAAGTAAGAGTCTATAGCTGGGCCATTCCAAAAGATCCTGCGGTAGCCGCTACCGTTCGCGTCCGGCGCCAACTTTTGTGTACATTGTATACACGATGAAACGGAAGATCATTTACATCGTTAACCCAATTTCGGGAACAAGACCAAAAGGCGACCTTGAAAAATTTGTTGAAGCAAAAACAAAGGGGGCCGGGATCGCCTGTTCTGTTTTTCCTTCCGTAGCGGATGGCAATTATTCTTTTTTACATTCCATCATAAAAGAAGAAAAAGTGACTGATGTGGTGATTGCTGGTGGCGATGGCACAATAAGCGGCGTGGTCGGAAGTCTTTTAGATGAAAGTGTGGATTTTGGGATCATCCCTTGCGGATCGGGAAATGGCCTGGCCCATACAGCAAAAATTCCAAAACAACCTGCCAAAGCCCTTGATATAATTTTTACCGGGAAAGCATCTGCTATTGACGGATTTTTTATCAATGATCGCTTTGCCTGCATGTTAGCGGGGCTTGGCTTTGATGCAAAAGTGGCGCACGAATTTGCCGACCATCCAAAGAGAGGTTTAATGACCTATGCACAACTAACGTTAAAGAATTTTTTCTCCATTACGCCATTCCGGTTCGAATTGAAGTTTGAAAAAAGAGTCCTTGATATTGAAGCTTTCTTTATGAGCATTGCCAACAGCAACCAGTTTGGCAATAATTTTACGATCGCTCCAAGAGCAAGCTTGTCCGATGGGTTTCTTGATATTGTAATCGTAACCAGCCAGAATAAAGTAAGTTTTGTTTTGCAAACATTAAAACAGGTAGTTGGCTGGAATGTGCTCCAGGCTTCTTCCCATGTATCAAAAAAAAGTGGGGTCATTTATTTTCAAACCGACAAGCTGGAGATCGTTAATCATTCACATGCCCCCTTACATGTTGACGGCGATCCCGCTGAAACCCCGGAAAAACTTAGAGTGGAAATAAAAAAGAAATGCTTTCGCCTTATTCAGCCAGTTTGACAATAATTGGCTCTTTCTGATTAAAAAGGCTGACGACCTTTTCAAAACTCTCTTTATTAAATAAAAAATCAGGTGAACTCATGATATTCTTTTTCTCCCGTTGCGTAAGATGGAAATTCAGGGCGGCTTTGTCTTCCTGCTTTTCTGTTGCGTATTGAAAGGTAATTTTATTGATGGGATGTCCCGCATTTTGAGAATAATAGCTCAAAAGATCATTTTGGAAATATTCCATTGTTTTAAACCAATTATGCTGCAGCATTAAAAACGGTTTCGTAGCATGATCCCCGATATTCTCTGTAACATAAGGATAATCCCAGCCACCCGAAGGGCGATCTCTCAACTGGATGATAAGCACTCCACGTGTATTTAGCGTTATCCAGTCCCTGAAAAATTCAAGGAACCGCAAGCCTGTTTCCTGCCCGTAGTTATCTCTTAACCCTGCATCCATTACATCAATTACGGGATTGGAAGGAAGCCACACATTTGGTAAAACGATGGGGAACGTTGCATTCATTCTCAGGGCGCTAAGTATCCTTATATTATAGGGGTCTTGTTTTTCAAAAAAAGAGGTAAAGTCAATCACGTCAGGATCCATTCCGGGGAGTGCTGTTGAATCGTAACGGCTTCGCATCATAAATCTTATAGGTTGCGTGCTGATGATCATTTTCCTGCTATCTCTTGAAACAACCGAATTATAAAATGTCAACGGAATAGTGGCGTTTCTTTCGTCTTCTTTATAATCTTTTAATTGCTTATCTAAAAAGCCATTGGTGTTCTTATTAAGTTTTGATTCAAACGCGTAAGCACGGTCTTTTACATATACATAAGGCCCCACCTCAAATTTCAACGACGGTGAAATTAGATCCCTGGCAACAAACGAAGAGAACAAAGGATTCAGAATGTCGCCGGAAATATCATCCACGTATTTTGAATCCTGCAGACGAATATCTTCCCCTTTTTGTTTCCTTAAATACAATTCCCTGAAATAAGAAGCGCCGATCATTCCGCCGGACGCACCGGTGATAAGAAAAGTTTTTTTCATCACATCGCCATTCGTGACACTATCGAGTCTTTGCAGGATACTCATGGTAAATGTTGCACTCCTGTGTCCGCCGCCACTTGTATTGATGATAACAAACAACGGCTTTTCTTCTCCCTGTTTTCTTTTCCAGTTTTCCAAAACATTGATCATATTGAGACTATCTTCAGCGACATGTTTGGAGGATGCCATATCCAACAAATGTTGCCTGCTGTACAAAGGCCGTTCTTTAGTATTCGTATATTTTAAACCAAAAGCCTTATTTCTCGGATCGATCCAATCCCAGGTATAAAAAAGATTGATCACGATAATTAAGGCAATGAGATACGGAACGCTCCAGCTTTGCAAAAAGTAAGTAAATGCCCCGGCCACGCCGATCAGTATTGCAAAAAAAACAGTAATGCTTGCTGCGGCCGGTATTTGAAAAAAAGCTGAGTCCTGCAAAAAACCGATCGCAATTAAAAATAAGAATGCAGCAAACACGGAAAGCACTGCAGCAAAGTGATGGCGTTTAAAAATATTTTCAATGAAATCGCGGGTATAGTGAGAAACATCTCTTGTCTTTTTTACAGACATAGGCGTTTCCAGGTACCATTCCACTTTTATGATCTTTGATTCAGTTGGTGGCAATTCTCCCGGCTTTAAATGCCTGATGTATTCCTTTGGGTTTCTTATAACGGGCATCATACGTCGGTAGATCGAACGATCGGCCCTGAAAAAATATATAAAGGAAATGAAGAGTATTAATAACAACCCCAATAAAAAGCCCCCGGCTATCATTAAATATTCAGCCGTCGGTATAAGCTCTTTGTATCTTAAAAAGATCCATGCTTTGATAAAATAAAAGACAAGGAAGGCAGCGGGTATCACAAAGTTGTTTATACAAAATCTTAGGAAAGGATTGGTGGTTGCAGCCAAAAACCTGAAATGCCGGCTGAATAAAATGAAACTGGCAATGTTCCAACTCATGATAAACATTCCGATCGACATGCCAACGATCGCGGCGCCCAGCGCATTTACATTACCAAGATATTCCGGCGCCAGGTAAAGTGAGTCGGCGCCAAAAGTTCGCATGAACGTGCCATTAACCGTGCTGAACAAGACAAACCAAAAAATAAGTAACACCTGGTATTTTCTGAAATGCAGAAACAACAGTTGAACAGGGAAAGAATAAAAAAATCCGCGAAGCCAGGCTTTCATAAGTAAAGGAAATGCGGTTTAGTTCCTTAAA
>DASVAM010000096.1:0-4123 GCA_036376375.1 Chitinophagaceae bacterium | reverse complement strand
CCGTATCGTTCTTGATTGGAAGAGTCCTTGCCACAATGTTTGGAAAGAACATTTATTGCTTCAATAAAATTGGCAGGTTCATCTTCATCAATTGGAACAAAAGTGGGTAATGGCGAATCCAATACCAGGGATCGAATCTTTGAAGGCTCTTTCTTGAGCACGGCAAGCATCAGCCCTCCGCCGTAAGACCCACCGATCAAATTTACCGAATCGATCTTTAGTACTTTTAAAAGATCAACAATGTCCGTAACCGTTTCGTCAGTATTGTATCCCTGAAGATCGATGCCTTTTTTCTCCAGTTTCTTTTTATATCTCATAACACCTTCCAGCCACATGCTATCTTTGTCCAAATTCTTTCGATACGACTCGCGAATTGCGGTATCGAGTTCAAAACTCCGCAAATTAGGAATTGCATAGTGTGTACCCCTTTGTTCGAAGGCAATACAATCCCTGGTTTCAATAACACTGCTTCGTTGCATACCATTGATCCATCCAAGTGAGCTGCCTCCCGGACCACCGGCAGTATAGAGCAGTGGGTCTTTCTTTTTATTAGGATTTTTGCTTCGCAACACTATAAATGGAAGCTTGATCATTCTTGAGGAAACCTTCTTTCTGTTTTCAGGAACAATAAGATAACCACATAAAGTCTGGAAGCTGCTGTCGATCCTGTTGGAGAAAATGGAATCCGCTTTTAATGCTGCAGGAACAATCTTCAAATAGCTGCTATCAATTTTGAAGTTGCAATTGCAAGTTTGTATTGTCGGCGTATAATCTTTCTTCCCTTGACCATAGCTTGCCAGGAAAAAACAAAAATGTAAAAACAGAAGTGATACCTTACGCATAAAACATTTTCACAAACATATTGTAAGATCCCTAAGAGGGAAAGGTAAAAAAAGGACAATCTCAGTTTTGGTCAGCTATCCGTTCACCAGTGAAATCCGCTACGCTCCTGTAGAAATGACTTTTATCATAATAACCATAAGTGCCTGGGTCAAAATTTTTCCGGTCGTGTAGAAAAGAAGACAGGGCAGTTCGCAACCGGATCGATTCAACATATTGTTTCGGGCTGACGCCGATCACACGATCAAAATATCGTCCGAGCGTCCTTGAGCTGGTAAAGCTCTTTAAGGCTAATTCATTTATGTTGAACTTTAAGCCATTTTCAGTATAATAAGCAATGGTTTGCCTCACCAGCTTTGTATAATGATCAGTTGTCTTATTATTTCCTTTTTTCTGAATAAAGTATTGCTGCATCAGATCGATCCTATCCTCAAAGCATTCAGCTAACATGATTTTTTGAATTAGAGAGCAGGGAAGAAGCTCGTTCAATCCAATCCATCCTTCATTCAGCCTGGTTTGCTCGGCAGCGACCAACTGCTTCAATGCTCCGGGAAAAAATTTTACAGTAAATAAATGATCTGAAGGATGGTTTATTCTTTCTATGGTTACATTTCTTGTTACTGCGATGGCACTGTTAGCTTTGATCTTTTGAATCATCCCGTTCAACACTAAATTATATGTGGGACCAAGATTGATCCAAAAAGTAGGAGTCCAACTTTTAAACATTTTGATAGTAAAAGGTCGATCGTTCACTATTTGTTTTGTTGATTCAAAACACGATTCGCTGAAAAATTCGATATCATCTTTGAGCTCTTCACAAGGTGCTTTGAAACGATACAATCCACGGATATTGTTGAACAATTCTGTCATTGCTGGTTAAAAATACGCAACAATTTTCTGAGAGCAAGTAGTCGACATTAACCAAAATATCAGAATTATGTAGCCGGGATCAGTCTATTTGTTAATTAACAACTTCCCATTAAGCTTTTTTACGTTTCAACTGCGAATTATATAGGTGTATCTGCCTGGGCAAGACCGCCGGGCGGGAAATAAATGTTAAGCTGGGATAAAAAGCTGAACAGCGAACCAAACGATGATAGACGCTATTCGTCAGCCCAATAGCACAAATGTGCTTGATGGCAGAATAGTCTCATTGTAAGCAGGTTTACTTCAAGTATATAAGATGTAAATTATCAGAAATTTTTTGCATTTCTTCCTCAAGCCGGGCTGCATCATCTTTTGATGAAAATATAAAATTCAAAAAAGCCTCTGCTGATTTGATAACGGATTGATAACAATTGGTTGCTTCTCTTAAGGTATTATATTGAGTATGTTTCCACGGATAATTCACTTTTGCATACAGATATGCTTCATCAGAAAATTCGCCATGAGTAGCTTTGGGTATTTCAATAAGGGCTTTATTAGCCCATGAAAGATTTTTGAAAAATTCCGTATTAATATTTGCTTTCAGTTTTTCGTTTCCCCTGTATAAACTTAAAATCGGAAAATTTCTTTTTGTCTTTTGAATTCCCTTTTTTGATAACTCTGCCCATTCTTTGAACATGAAAGAAGCATCCAGTGCAACAAGGGCTTTTATTCTCTCATCTTGCTGGCTAAGCCACAATTGAACAATTCCGCCAATGCTAAACCCGGCTGATGCAATTTTATTCTTATCAACATTATTTAGCGTAACAGCATAATTAAGGGCAAATTGAAGGTCTTGCACCTGAGTAATAATCCTGTCTTCAGTTACCTTGAAATCAAAAGTAGTGCTGCCCGTCCCTAATTGAGGCACCGTAATTACTACATAACCATGGCTGGCAAGATATTCTGCCATTAATGCATTGTCAGGAGACCTGGAAAACCATCCGCAACAATACAGAACCAAAGGATATTTACCAGTTTTTTCTTTTGCATTATAAATGGAATTTGTGTTTAGATTTAATAGCGAATTTATTGTAGTCTTATTTTTATCAAACATCCCATTGTATGACCACATATCATAAGTGTTCATAACATCATTGAGCTTTCCATAATAAATATCCGGGGCTTCAGGGTTAATGTAATTTTTAAATTTCATTAATTCCCCGCCTTCTCTTTCGGCCGGATACCAGATAGCTATTCTTAATGGCCTGAAAGTTGTCTTTTGCTTATCTGCGGAATCAAAAGGGGATGGCAACCATTCTCTGGTCTTGTCTAACTGGTAAACATATTTAAATCCAACACTGTAATTTCCAAAATGCAGGTCTGTAAACTGCGAAAAGCATCTTGTAGTATCAAAAATGGAAACTGCAAATAGTCCCGAGACAAATAACTTGTATATTTTTTTCATGGCTTTCGTAAAGATAAACCCTGCTGTTTCTATACGAATACCGGTCATCAAAATTTTGTTCCCAGTTTTTCTGCCCGCCCGGGGTCTTGCTCGAAAACGAATTACAACAAAAATGAATGACTAGGGCGGACCCGGATTACGATTCCAAAACTGTTAAGTAAATTTATAGATGCCAGTTCGTTTCCCATACGATAAGCATTCAAATAGCATTTACTTTATCACATTTCCATAAATGGAGGTACCGGAGGAGACCCATCTTCAAAGTTTGTCGGAACAAACTTCTCATTTAACAACCTCCCAATAAGCTTTTTTCGGTTTTAACTGTGCATCAAAGAGGAGAGGATAATCCTTTCTTCCTCTTACGGGAAAATTATCAAGCCAGCTGCTGCGATCTGAAATATTCCAGAAAGTGACAGACGTAATATTCTTACGGTACTTTTTAAAAAGTTCAAAACAATACTTATAGACTTCTATTTGCTTTTGTTCTTTTTCAGCGCTGAAAACAGTGTCATAGTCTGAAGCATTTCTTTGTCTTGCATTATGTTCTTTCGGATAAACAGAAATATCAAGTTCTGTAACATGTAATGGTAAACCAACCGCCGAAAAATCTTTTAAAGTCTGATCAAGTTGCTCTTTTGATGGTTCATTCACCGCCCAATGTCCCTGCAAGCCGATACCATGAATCGGAAGACCCTTTGCCTGCAGGTCTTTGACCATTTTTATGATCTTTTGTCTTTTGCCGGCATTGATCTCATTGTAATCGTTATAAAACAACAATGCCTTCGGATCTGCTTCATGAGCATATTGAAATGCTTTTGCCACAAACTCTTCACCGCATATCTGGTACCAGAGTGAAGGTCTGAAATATTCATCCGCCTTATCCGAAATAACTTCATTCACAACATCCCATGCATAGATGACATCTTTATACCTTGTTACTACCGCGGTAAT
>DASVAM010000090.1:0-2937 GCA_036376375.1 Chitinophagaceae bacterium | reverse complement strand
GGGGCCTTTCAAACGGCGGACGAATGTCGGCGAAGTTTTGCTCGTATTGTTCGTTTGTTAATCTGTTGTTTGCGATGGCCATTAATTAGTTCCTTTTTATTCTGTCTGTTTCATAAATTAATAATGTAACTCCTGAAGGATAACCTTTTGCTGATAATAATTTCAGCTTATGTCTTTGCTCAATATTTTGAAACAGCGGTTTCCCCCTTCCCAGTATCACCGGCTGAATGGATAAGTGGTACTCATCAATCAGGTCGAGATTCAGAAAAGTAGTTATAAGGCTTGCACCGCCATACAGCCAGATGTTTTTTCCCGGTTGTTGCTTAATCTCTTCCACTCTTACCTTAATATTTCCATTAATAAAAAAAGCATTCGTATCAGCGCTTGTTTTTGTTTCCGAAAAAACGTATTTGGTTTTACTATGCATCAATGCGTATAAGTCTTTTAGTTTTTGGCTTCCTTGTTCCGGAGAGTAATTACCCCATAGTTCATAGCTTTTACGGCCATAAAAAATAGCATCTTTGTCGCTAAGTATTTCATTTAAAATATCCCCAAAATCAATTGAATTGTCTTCAACTATCCAATCAATCTCTCCATTTGGACCTTCAATAAAACCGTCAAGCGTTAAGGTCAGGTTTAAAATAATTTTTCTCATTGGGTCCTGATTATTTGTAAAGGTTAATGTTTCAGGCAAAAAGAATTTACAACTCAACAAGCTTTCCATATGTCTCCGGTCTGCGATCACGGAAAAACTGCCAAACACTTCTTACTTCTTCGATCATATCCAGATCAAATTCTGCAATCAACAACTCATCCTTATCTTCAGAAGCCTGTGCAAATATTTGTCCTCTTGGATCAACGAAATAAGAGTTGCCATAAAACTTGCCAAGGTTCCATGGTTTTTCAGTCCCTACCCTATTGATGCATCCCATAAAATATCCGTTGGCAGCCGCATGTGCTGGTTGTTCCAACTTCCATAAATATTGTGATAATCCGGCAACAGTTGCTGAAGGATTGTAAACGATCTCGGCACCATTCAATCCCAAACATCTTGCACCATCCGGAAAATGCCTGTCATAACATATATAAACGCCAATCTTTGCATAACGGGTTTGGAAAACAGGATAACCTAAATTACCAGGTTTAAAGAAAAATTTTTCCCAAAAGCCTGAAGTATGCGGGATATGATTCTTCCTGTATTTACCAAGATAAGTTCCGTCAGCATCAATAACCGCAGCCGTATTGTATAACACCCCAGCCTGCTCCTTCTCATACATGGGAACGATCATCACCATGTTATACTTCTTTGCGTACTCCTGCATTCGTTCAACCGTTGGACCAGGAACTGTCTCTGCACTCTCGTACCATTTCTTATCCTGCCCGGGACAGAAATACGGGGTATTGAATATCTCCTGCAGGCAGAGAATTTGGACGCCTTTCTTTCCAGCGTCTTCGATCAATGGGATATGTTTTTGTACCATTGCATCTTTGATCTCTTCAATGGTTCCTTCGCCTTCGGTTTTTGGAAGCGACATTTGTATTAATCCTGATTTGATCTTTCTTGGCATATCTTTTTGTTTGCTCAACCGCTAAGGCGCCAGGACGCGGAGGTTCGCAAGGAACTCCTGGCGTCGCTTTGCGACTTTCCGTCTTAGCGGTTAAATTTTATTACTTACTTTATTACGCTTGATAAATTTACCATAACCTTTTTGCAATAAACATTTCCCGTCATCGATCGCAACCTGACCTCTCAATAAGACTGTTTTTACTTTCCCCGTCAATTCCCAGCCTTCATATCCGCTATAGTCAACATTCATGTGATGAGTTTTAGCTGAAATGGTATGTTTTTCATGCGGATCGAAGATGACGATGTCTGCATCGCTGCCAATGGCAATAGTTCCTTTACGGGGAAACATGCCAAATATTTTTGCTGGATTGGTACATGTAACTTCCACATATTTATTCAAGGTGATCCTGTCTTTAACAACCCCCTCACTGAATAGCAACTCCATCCTGTTTTCAATCGCTGGATGCCCATTTGGTATTTTAGAAAAATCCTTCTCTCCCATTTTCTTTTGTTCCCACATAAATGGACAATGATCGGTTGCCACAACCTGTACCAGCCCCTGATTTATTCCAGCCCATAAAGTTTCCTGGTCCTTCTTTTGCCTTAGTGGCGGACTCATTACCCATTTAGCCCCATCTTCTCTTTCATATAATGATGCATCAATAATCAGGTACTGAATACAGGTTTCAACAAATGTCTTTTGATTTCTTCTTGTTGCATTGCGAACTGCATTCAGTGCTCCCTCACAAGTCAGGTGAACAATATAACCGGGACAGCCGGTGTAATGCGACATGTCAACAAATCTTTCCGCCGCTTCAGCCTCAGTTACTTCCGGTTGCGATAAATAATGATACAATGGAGAAAGTTTTCCTTCAGCCCGATGTTTTGCAATTAAATAATCAATCATATCGCCATTGGTAGCATGTACATTTATTAACCCACCGTGCTCTTTTACTTCTTCCATTAACCCAATCATCTGCCGGTCATCGATCATCAAGGCACCTTTGTAGGCCATAAAGGTTTTGAAAGATGTGATCCCTTCTTTCTCTATAAAATCTTTGATTTCTTTTTTTGTGGTGTCATTAAAATCAGTGACCGCCATATGAAAACTGTAATCCCCTACGCAATTACCATCACTTCTACCTCTCCACTCATCTAAGGCAGCATGCAAACTATTGCCCTGTTTCTGTAAAATAAAGTCGATCACCATTGTTGTTCCACCAAACAAAGCTGCTCTTGTTCCGGTCTCATAATTATCTGATGAAAATGTTCCCATGAAGGGCATATCGAGATGTACATGGGGATCAATACCTCCGGGAAAAACCAATTTGCCTGTTGCATCGATTACCTCATCTGCATTGACCGGTAAA
>DASVAM010000081.1:0-5006 GCA_036376375.1 Chitinophagaceae bacterium | reverse complement strand
TGCCAGCGGATTGAATTTGGTACGGGCAAAATGTTTGCTGCCTGCGCCGCCATGCCCGCTCCTGCAAAAGATCCTGATCTGGTCAACAAAGTTGGTTTTTTCCAATTCCGAAAGTTGAGCGGCAAAAGTAATGGTTATTGAGTTGCCATTGCGAGGCCGAGAATCAGATGAGTTTTCATTCCATTTGAGCTGAGGCCGAAGCAATCTTCTTATATGTTAAGGAGCTTCACTGGAACTTATTCATTCAGATTGCTTCGGCTTGTCGTCAATATTCCCTATTGACTCAACTGTCTTATCGACAATCCTCGCATTGACGACGATACCGATTGGTTGAGCTTCTTAAGCTTGGTGACGCAGGTCTTTGCGAGTCCGAAAACTAAATTACTGTCATATTATGTGATGTAAAGCCGTAGTAATCTCCTGATAACCCGAAATCTTAATCTTTGTTATTTATTTCTTTTTACTGAAAGCCCATATTGATGCAACTCATTAAAAATTGAATAGAAAGCTTTCTGCGCTGCTCTGTCGTCCAGGTCAGTATTGGTAAAAAGGATCACCGCTGCTTCTTTAGAAAGATCTGTCAGCATCTCTGTTTTTATACCCGGGTCCGTGCCCCCATTCCCGATCTTAGTCACGTTCATTTTGGATCGCCAGAAAATGGCTTCGTTTTTTTCTGCAAGTTCGAGGTTTGCCGGTTTTTTGGACGCAGAGAATTGAAACCGTTGCATTTCATCAACAGTTTCCTTTCTTAATATCCTTCTCTTCTTATAACTCCCTTCATTTAAAAGCGCAATAAAAAATTTTGACAGATCTGATACCGTGGTACGGATGCCTCCATCAGGGTAGGTGGTGCAAACGTAAAGCGGAATTGTAATTGTCGTATCGCCTTGTTTTTTGTAAAGCTTCGAGTGCCTGCTGAGATCAATTTCAGATAAGAACCAGCCAGTATTATCCATTCCCAGCGGTTGCTGAATTAAGATACGGCTATAGTTATTTAATTGCTGGCCAGTTTTCAATTCTACAATATATCCGGCCAGTGAAGACGCGATGTTCGAATACTCCCAATAGTCACCGGGTTTTGCTTTATAAAAATTATCCAATGAATAATATTTGCCACCGGGAACAAAATAATTTTTCAGGAATTCACCCAATGGTTCTGTTGTGGTCCGGTCATAAAAATATAAACTGTCCGAATAAAAAGGTTCCCTGTCTGCAAGGCCCGAACTATGTGTAGCAATATCCCTTAAGGTGATCTTTTCGTTGGGGAAATATGGATTCACAACTTTGAATGGCAGGTAGGTATTAATGTCTTCATCAAGAGACAGTTTTCTTTCTTCGGCGAGCCGCATCATACAAACACCAGTGAAAGTTTTAGCAATGGAACCAGCATTCATCACGGTGTTTATCGTGTAAGGGATCTTATTTTCCTTGTCGGCATACCCGTATCCTCTGGTCCATACAACTTCTTTATCGACGATGACTGCAGCGCCTATACCGATTAGTCCTCCTGATCTCATCTGATAGGCTATCACACTGTCCAGATACTTTTCATTCACAATGCCACTTTGGGCATTTGATTTTTGGCTATATGTTATGAGAACAGCAAGAAGAAGGAACGCAATTAAAGTGCTGAATGGTTTATTTTGCATAGAGTGATCTTTCGGCTTAAAGTGTTTTTTATCGTTAAGATCAAAGGCTGAATAATAAAATGGACCACGCAAAAATAGTAACGCCGGCAAGCACATTTTCATTAAATAAACGGCTCCAACGCATAAAAAAACCGAATTGAAAGTAAAACGAAGAAAACATGAAACAGGTAGACGAAACGGATAAAAAGATTTTGAATCAACTTCAGCAGGATAATCGTGTGACAGCAGATAAGCTGAGTAGTATGCTACACCTCAGCAATAGCGCTGTGCAAAGAAGGCTCAGGCGACTGCGGGATGAAAAGATCATTGAGGCAGATATTTCTATCGTATCACCGGAGGTAGCGGGCCTGACGGTCTCCTGTATCGTAGATGTAAGCCTGGAGCTTGGCAATTCCCGTGTGATCGAAAATTTTAAGAAGCAAATGCATGCATGCCCCGAAGTAATGCAATGTTTTTACGTAGCCGGCACCTTTGATTTTATTTTGGTCGTCAGCACCCGCGATATGAAACATTATGAAGAGTTTTCAAAAAAATACCTGATGGACAATGCACAGGTAAAGCAATATCATACGCATGTGGTGCTGGATAAAGTGAAAGTGAGGTATGGGATGAGTTTATAGTCTGTCAAAAGTTCCTGGCAAGGTTCTGAGCGGATTGAATTTTCTTGTTTGGTGCAGACTTAATTTTTGATGTCATGCAAACCAACATCAGGGAATTCGTTTGCGGGTTTTGTAAAATCGTATTAGTCTTCATTATGACAACTCATGTAACATAAAAGTTAGAGTTCTTTAATTGATGGTTAGAAAGATGGACGTTGAAGTGTGCGACGCAACTTAGCTGGGGAGCGATATGAAGCTGGCAACATAATAATATACTAAGAGATTAAAAGAGAAAAGGAGAAAAAGAGAAGGATTCAAAACCTCTTTAACTCTTTTTCTCCTTTGACCTCTTAGCCAATAAAAAACGCCGGCCTTACGGGGTCGGCGCTGTAACGCAGTAAATGACGATCTACTGCACCACTAACTTTTGGCTAAAGAACGATGTCTTATCTGCGCCCATTACTTTAACAAGATAAACACCTCTCGCCACTGATGATTTTATAGAAAGTATTTCTACCTGATCTTCCGATTGTACATTCACCGCCCATTGCATCACTTTTTGTCCTGTTACGTTTGTCATTTCAACATTATAACTACCGGTGGCCACTTTGCCGAACTGTAAGGTGAATTGATTACTGGTTACAGGGTTTGGATAAACCTGGATCTTGCTGGCAGCAATCAGGTTATCCGGCGCTTTGCGGGTTACTATTTCTGACTGGGTTGTATTCTTTGGTCTTGTTTGTAAGTAATTGCTATTCGCCAGGTCGGAGCTGCGGAAGATACCGGCCTTTGCCTCGTACAGCGTCGCTTTCCAGTCTTTTGGATCGACAACAAAATAACCATTTCCATTTACGGCGCTGCTAACCAGAATTTTTCCTTCGGCGGTAACCACAGCACCATTGGTTGTAAAATCCTGTGGCAAACCCTGGATATAACCCAGGAGTTTTGCAGCTTTGGTTTCTACATCTATTTTATAAACACTATTGCGTGAAGAAAGAATATATAGACTGCCTTCATCATCAGCGATCATATCACCACCCCAGCTGCTGCACTTGTTATGAATAGAAACACCGCCATTAGAAGGATCATCAACCAATGAACCCAATTGTGTTATCTGTAATTTTTTCCCTGTACTAAAACGAATAAACGTATTTCCATCATTTGAAACTGCGTAACCAGTGCCATCGGGATTGATCGTCATACGGGTGATGATCTTTCCTTCGTCATTATGCATGCTGCCCATTTTTGTGAATGACTGGTCAGTCACATAATATACTTTCATCGTTTTCAGATCAACATAACGTAACTGGTCAATGAACATGGGCGTGAAATAAAGGCGATTATTTTTCTTGTCATAAGCCATCGCCGCTACACCGGTACTGAACGGAGCCTGCATATAATCTCCAAACTTTACATCCGGCATGGCTTTCCATGCTTTTCTTGTGGTCACATCATAAGCGGTCAATGATGCATCGGAGCCATTTAATAATACAGTCGTGAACTCACCGCTTTTCAGGTCGAGTTTACGCAACGCATTCCATCCGCAGCCGGTAGATTGCAAATCAGTTATTGCAAAAGCAAATCGATCATTTTGCGCATTAACAATTAAAGAAAAACTTAGAGAACCAAGGAGAAGGGCCGAAAAAAGTAGATTTTTTCTCATACACAAGGTTTTGATTTAGTGGATAGGAAAATTAAGTTACGAAGATTCCCCGTGATGACGAAGAAATTTTTTTGGAAGACCATCCTATTGCCTGAAATGGTAGATCTACTCAAAGGTTGATGTCACTGTAAGGTCCTTTCCGGATGATACATTTTCACACATAGGGCAAAGAAACATAGTTTTTCGTCCCGCAATTCTGTGGGATGTTTTCTTCTATTGCGTGCTATGTGACGATGTGGTTCCATTTCAAAATTGCATACCCGGACGGTTGTACTGCTTTCAGTTTAAACGGCTATAATTTCTTGACCTGACTCACCTTACCCTTTTTTAAAATCCTTATTGGCAACTTTTAGTTTTTTGCTTACGATTTGCTTTAATCGAAAATAAACCCCTCGCACAACTTCAACACGGATAAACGATCTGTATTCCTTTTTGAGCCTTACAGGGCCACAGCAAAGGCAATACCTCATTCGTTGCAATTATTGTTCTTTCAGCGTTCATTTTAAACCATGTTGTTATAATTAAAAACAAAGTCATGAAAACACCGCGATTTACCAGCAGGTATTTTTTACCAATGCTGACGACAATTTTATTTCTGCAGGCTTCCATCACTTTTCAAAGTTGTAAAAAAACAGTTGAGCCTTCGGTGAGTGAAGAGGAAGAAACCAAAAGAAAACCTCAGAATCCGCCACCGCCGCCGGCTTTTTATTTCACCAATTGCAACAATCCTACCTACTCAGCATCTTTTACTGTAGGTGTGGCGGCTAGTATTCCCATCGTAAAAAATTATGTAAACAGTCCCGGAGGCAGCTATGATGCTTTTACCAGTGCCACCGTCAATGGCATCACTATCTCGGCACCCGCCGGTACATTTAATATTGGAAGCGGATCAGTTACATTCACAGCAACCGGCACACCTATCAATACAGGGTCGTTTACAGTTTGGATCGGCGCTGGTAGCATTCAACAATGTATGATGTTCTTTATAGTTCTCAATGCTCCCGCTTCCGGTCCAACGGTCGACCCTGGTCCTGCAGAAGGATCAACAGGGGTTGTAAATTTTATCTATAAGGGACAATCAGTCTCTTATACAAC
>DASVAM010000060.1:0-3288 GCA_036376375.1 Chitinophagaceae bacterium | reverse complement strand
CATTTTTTCTTTCAAAGCCAGGATGACCAAAGCCGCCAATAAATAAATACCACTTACAATAAGAAAGCCAGCCCAGGTGCTTCCAACAAAACCAGCAAGAAAATAAGCCAGTGCAATACCAAAAAAAATAACAACTAAGATAAGTATAACACCGACTATAGCACCTGCAATAAGATTAGACAAAACTTTAGAACTCTTTTCAGCAACTGAAAGCTTGGCTGTATCCAGTTTTACATTTACCAGTTCCCTGATATTATCGCCCAATTCCTCTATTTGGACAAACACTCTTTCCATTACTAATAATTTAATTCTTCCACTTCTTCTTTAAAATTTTGCCCCAATCCTTCTTTCAGGTCTTTAAACTTCTCTTTACCAACTTTGATTTTGTCTTTCATTGAATCGGCTATCTTTTTTCCCTGCTCAGCGATCTTTCTTCTTGTCTCGGATCCCTTATCAGGAGCAAATAAAACTCCGGCGATAGCACCAACAAGTGCCCCGGCTGCGAAAGCGGTTAATATTTTAGTTGTGTCGTTCATAAAAAACATTTTTATTGTTCTGAATGATAACAAGATAATTCATACCGACAGTAATCTTGATGATTGCAATTATCAGCTCAAATGATCTATATCAACTCCTGAATAACCCGGGCGCGGGTGTTGATGGAATATATCGCATTTAGTTAAAATGGCTTTTGCCGAAGGATTTAGTAGTTTCTACGATGCCGGTAACTTCTATTCAACGTGCGATCATAACTTTAGCACCCTTTTCGCAAAGGCAGGTTACGGCTGCTTTTTAATACCGAAGTTGTCAGCCCGTGTTGATCGCAACTTTATTCTCAGATATTTTTTCTATGATGCGCCCTATTTGGATTATCAATCAGTTTGCTCAACGAGGTAATTCTTGAGCTCTAATTGTTTTATTTGTTCTAATTGGGTTTCTAACCAATCAAGATGTGTTTCTTCATCATTCAAAATAGACTCCAACAATTCCCTTGTTCCATTATCGCCTAAACTGACACAGAGCCTGATACTGTCATTGTACACTTTTACCGCACTTGTTTCAGCAACCTGGTCATTCCTGAATTGTTTTTCAATATCACTTCCAATAGAGATCTTGTTAATAGTACCTACTGCGGGGGTGCCCTCCAGGAAGAGAATGCGTTCAATAATTTTCTCCGCATGTTTCATCTCACCAATCGCACGCCGTTTGATCAGCTCGCCGAGTTTTTTGTATCCCCAGTTGTCACACATTTCAGCGTGAACAATGTATTGATTCACCGCAGTGAGTTCATCAGCAAGAAGACTGTTTAGTTGTTCGATGATTTTTTTATGACCCTTCATATAAAAATGATTTAATGTTAACTGATTATGTTTCTTTTGTCAAAGTTCATTTATTGCGGCGGTTAAGAATGTGACCGGTATCAAGACCAAGGGTGATGGAAATCAAAAATCAATTGGCGGAAATGGAAGTTTTTGAAAGCCAAAAAGTATTCACCATTAGCAAAACAGAACCTGCCACTAAGAACCAATCTATATACATTCCCAGATAAAACACACCAAATAGTCCGTAGAATATCCCGGTGATACCAATTGCCACGGACCAGTTGGGTGCCATAAACCCTTTATATAAAAGTGCAAAACCAATCACAATTGATAGTGTTGGACAAGGGATCAATCCTGTTGGCGCCAAATAAGCATACTCCAGTGTCGAACCAGTCACAATGAATTCAGGATAAATAAATCCAACAACCATCAATACTAACCCTGCAATATCAGGCCATGATCGGTCTCCCTGTATGACACCTGCTTTGGATTTAATTGCTGAATAAATTGACATCAGTACAAGGAAAGAAAACACAACGGCATTAAAAAAGTTACGCTGCAAACCGGCAAATAAACTGACAGACATTAGCAGACTGCTTACCAGGAGGATCATCGAACTGTTGGTTGGCTTCCACGATGCAAAAAGAGCCGCAATAACGATTATTAAAATTACATGCCACGCAATAGCTATATCACTATACTCATTTGCGATCCCAGCCAGACCCGCTAATATTTCTTCTTTCGTTGGCATACACTTCCATTTACGAATTTTCGCTAAAGCTTGCCTCTTTCCGCAATCAAATTTTAGAACAAAAAAGTGACAACGTCATGAGAGCTATCAGCGTTCAATTTGAGTTTTGTCAGTTCATTCTGCCAGCAGTAATTGTAAGTTTGGTAAAATGATTCTTTATGAAAAAGGTATTGCTTGTCTTCGATGGATTGAATTTTTCCAAAGGCGCATTTGAGTTTGCGCGAAGACTTAATGAAAAAAGCAAGATACTGGCTACCGCTGTGTTTTTACCGCAGGTAAACTATGCCAACCTGTGGAGTTATGCGGCCACAGCCGGAGGAACCGTTGCTGTCCCTTCGATTCCTTTGATAGAGGACGAGGAAGCTGAACAAATTGGGAAGAATATGGAACGATTTGAGATATTGTGTGCCAATAATAAAATAGAGTTCAGGATTCACAAAGATTATTATGATTTCGCCTTACCTGAGTTGAAAAGGGAATCAAGATTTGCTGACCTTGTTATTCTTGGAAGTGAAAGTTTCTATTCGCGTATCGGTGTTGGTGACCCCAACGATTATTTGAAAATGGCATTACATGATGTAGAATGTCCGGTGATACTGGTGCCTGAAAAATTTGTCTTCCCTGAGAATACTGTTCTTACCTATGACGGAAGCGATTCATCAGTGTATGCGATAAAACAATTTGCTTACCTGTTTCCTGAATTCACCCGGCAACCCACTCTTTTGGTATATTCAAAACGTGAATTGGAAAATGATATTCCGGATATTGAATACATCGAAGAGCTGGCGGGCAGGCATTTCTCCGAACTGACGATCATGAAGCTCCATTTCGATCCAAAAGATTTTTTTGCATCCTGGGTTGCCGACAAGAAAAATGCAATTGTAGTAAGCGGTGCATTTGGCCGGTCTTCATTTTCCCGTGCCTTCAAAAAAAGTTTCATTAAAGATGTTATCAAGGATCATAAACTGCCAATTTTCATTACCCATAGGCAATAACAGGATCAAATTATTTCTTTGAATTAAATCTCATTATTATGAAAAAGATCATTGCGGCGATCGATGGCCTGAAATATTCTGAAAGCACCAGCAATTATGCCGTACAAATTGCAAAACAAAGGGATACCCACCTGGTTGGTGTATTCCTTGATGATCCAATTTATACAAGTTATAAGATCTATGATGTGATAGTGCAGGAAGGTGTCTCAGAGGCAAAACT
>DASVAM010000046.1:0-2048 GCA_036376375.1 Chitinophagaceae bacterium | reverse complement strand
AGATCGGTGCAGGAACGCCGTTACCGGGGTTACTGTATCACGGATATGAAAGTATTTGAGAAACCCATTGCATTGTACAATACCATAAAAAAAGACATTTATAGTCTGTATACGAATAATAGTTTACTCGATGAAAAATATGTTAAGTCTGTTACAAAATATCTCGATGAGTTTTATGAAACGATCAATAGTCCAAAAGCATGGCAGAAAGATTTTGCTTATCCCTGTGATAAGAACGGGACTGGTAACGTCGTGATAAAAGGATTAAAGGAAGATTAAAAGATCTATTTGCTGATCATTTCTTCTGCGCCCGTCCAGTTATGTGGCACACCTTCTCTTAGGTATTTTTTTGTTTTATCCAGGAAATGGTGAGCAGTCAGATCGTCCGGATCTTTTGTGAGTATCGTTTGAAAAAACTGTAAGGCATTTTCGAATTGACGCTCCTGGTAACAGCTCATGGCGTCCTTAAATAAAGAGATCGTTTGCAGCTTTGTCTCCAGTTGGCGAGCATTGAATCCATTGATGCATTCAATAATGCTTAGCAGGTTGTTCTTTCCTTTTAGTTTTACATTGCCAAGATGCCTGAAATGAAAGTCAGTAACTCCGTTTAAGTATTGAAGAGTATGCCCGCTCAGCAACAAAGGAGAACGGTAATATTTGGTAAGGCTCTCTATTCTTGCAGCAGTATTTACGGTATCTGAAATGGTGGCGGCATCCATTCTGTATTCATCGCCTGTTATACCCATGATGAGCGAGCCGGTATGCATTCCGATACCCGCTTTTATAGGCAAAAGGCCTTCTGCCTTTCGTTCTTCGTTTAAAACATGCACTTCTTTTTGCATATTGATGGCAGCCGATAAGGCATCTTGCGGATTATCCGGGAAAATAGCCATTATAGAGTCGCCGAGATACTGATTGATAAAGCCATTATGAGAACGAATGATAGGACCAAGTCTGGCATTAAAAGAAGAAACGAAACGGAAATTTTCCTCCGGTGTCATTTGTTCTGAGAGCGTCGTGAAGTCGCGGATATCCGTAAACAGAACGGTTACGATCTTTTCTGCCTGGTCGCCAAGTCTCACATCTGTCAGCGTTTCTTTTCCCAGCGAACGAATGAACTCATGCGGTACAAATTTTTTTGTCACTTCGTGAATGCGAAGAATGGCTTCTTCCCGTTCTCTTGCCTCACGAATATTCCTTTCATACAACATGGCGCTTTCAATGGCGGTAGAAGATTGTAAAGCCAGCGTGACTAATAATTTTAAATGAGCTGCAGAATATTGTTCAACTTCTTTCCCGGCAAGTATAATAGCACCCATGATACGGTGCTTGACTTTCATCGCAGCGTAGATAAGCGAATGCACCGGGTCTTCAATTATCCCTTTTTCTTTTAACAATGACAGATCTGTTATGATCTCGGATTGGCCGCCCAGCCCGATCTTGAGCAACACACCGGGATTTTTTCGTAGCTGTTCATCATTAAAAAGTTGGTCTCCGGACTTTGCAGGGACCATCAATTGTTTTTTTTCTTCGTTCCATAATACGATCACACCACTATGTGAGGGAATTGAATGGACGGCCTGTTCAAGAGTAATTTGGGCAATAACATCCGGTTCAATGGTCTGTGTTAATTGTTCAGAGAAATTATAGATTACATTAAGCTCCTGGTAGAGATTAAGTACCTCCGTTCCCAACTTTTTTTTCTCCGCTTCTTTTTGGACCCAATAAGAGAGCAGGTTTGCGATCATTATTGACCTCTCATCCCCCTTTACCCATCCGATAATTTTATTATCAAGATTCACAGGGAACGAATTTTGTGGCGCTTCATTGGAAGTACCGGCAAGAAGATTACCATTTTCATCTTCGATCCATGCTGATCCATCCAGCTGATCGATCAATGCCATGACGGCTATTGAAAATTCATTCTTCTTCCCGACAATATTTTTTAGGCTAATTCTTATCATTGTTTATCGTCTATAGGGGGTTGCTTGTAAATTTTAATAGTAAATGACCCGTCATTCAATTCCTAAAACTTCTTTTGCTTTGGA
>DASVAM010000042.1:0-3048 GCA_036376375.1 Chitinophagaceae bacterium | reverse complement strand
ATCCATGGAAGGGCTACAGCGGTGGCCAGTGGTTTGAAAGCTTCAAGACCAGAGCTGAGTGTTTGGATCGTAACGGGTGACGGCGACAGTTTAAGTATCGGTGGCAATCATACAATTCATTTGCTTCGCAGAAATTTTGATGTGAATATCCTCTTATTTAATAACCAGATCTATGGTTTAACAAAAGGACAATATTCGCCAACGTCTGAAGAAAATAAGATAACAAAATCATCGCCCTACGGGAGCGTTGATCATCCATTCAATCCATTAGCGCTTGCAATGGGAGCCGATGGAACATTTGTGGCCAGAACGATGGACCGTGATCCTAAACATATGCAGGCCATGTTGCTTCGTGCCAATGCACACAAAGGAGCGTCATTTCTCGAGATATACCAGAACTGTAACATCTTTAATGACGGAGCTTTTGAAATATTTACCGAAAAAGGCTCAAAAGCTGCTGAAACCTTATTTCTCGAACAAGGTCAACCATTGGTCTTTGGCGCAAATAAAGAAAAGGGCATTAAGCTGGATGGATTTACTCCTAAGGTTGTAAATCTGGCTGACGGTTATAGCGCCGATGATCTTTGGGTACATGATGAAAAGGATATTTACAAAGCCCAGATCCTCGTTCGGATCTTTGATAATCCGGGAATTGAAGGTCACTTGCCAAGACCATTTGGCGTCTTCTATCAGAAAAACAGGAATTGTTACGAAGATGTAATGGAACAACAAATAAAAGACGCAAAAGCCAAAAAGGCTGCAGATCTGGATAAGCTTTTAAGAGGAAATGAAGTGTGGGTGATCAACTAATGAATTCAGGTTTTCGTAATTCCTTATCGGCATTCTCAAACACTTTCTTCTTCTTTCTTTCATACCACCAAACTGGTGCAGTCTTTTTCATAACTGTATCAATGCTACGCATTCCAAAAAGATTCCAGGCGGCTTTCATTTTTCCTGTCAGGGATGGTTGAAGTGCTCTCAGGCTCATCGCAAATCCGCTGTCAAGATATTCCATATGGTGCCACCAGCCAGCTGGCATAAATAAGGTATCGCCATGTTCAAGAACAGCCTCAAGCCCCTGTGCCAATTTCAAAGCAGGGAATTTTTCATAATCGGGACTGCCGTTCTGCATATAATAGTTAGAAAAATCGGCTAATGACAATACTTCAAAAGGTTTCCGGTACAGTTTATACTGCTCTTCAAAAGGAAATAATAAAACTCTTTTTCTGCCGGCAAATTGAGTATGAAGAATATTTGAAAGGTCAATATCAAAATGCATGTGAGTGATGGAAGTGGCGCCGCCTGTAAAAAGCATCGGGTATTTTTTTACAAAACCCTTCATCAGATGCTCAGGCCAGGTAAAATCATTGATCAATTGAGGAGCATGGTCAAAAATGTTGAATAAAAAAATTCTCCAGCCTGCCGGCCCCTGGCTAATCATATCAATGTATTCACCAAATGTTTTGTAATCGTCGGCTTTATTGATGGGAGTATATGCGTCACTCTTTATATTATTATAAAGGGGAACTCTTTTATCCCCTACTAATTCTTTAAAATAATTCCAGTTCCATTTTGTGTAAGCAGGCCATCGATGGGAGAGATCACGGATTATGACGGGGAAATTCTTATCATAGAATTCGTGCTTGAATTCCTCCGGCGAAATTGTATCAACAACAGGAAGTGGCCTTAGTTGCATGCAGCACAATTTTGACAAAGATATAGATCGACCTTATATAGCCTGTAAACTAACCGATAAAATTTAAAGATGTGGTTAATTGAAAGTTAATGGGTAGTGTTAAGATAGCATTTCTTTATCAAAAAGCTCCGGTTGATCAGAAAAAAGCCGCCAACTCTTACGATGGTATTTACAGACACCGTGTTCATCAAGCGCCCGGCGATGTTCAGGAGTTCCATATCCTTTGTTACTTGCCCAGTTATAATGGGGAAATTCATCGTGCAGCTTTGTCATATATTCATCACGATATGTCTTGGCAAGGATGCTTGCGGCGGCAATAGAGGCATAAGTGCCGTCACCTTTGATAATACAACGATGAGGTACCCTCTTATATTTCTTAAAATAATTCCCGTCGATCAGCAGCATTTGTGGTTTCAGCTTCAGCTGGCTTACCGAAATATGCATGGCTTTTATAGAAGCCTGCAAAATATTGATACGATCGATCTCTTTATGGCTGACGCTGGCAACGGCAAAACTGATGGCTTCTTTTTCTATGATTATCCGCAATTCATTTCTTTCGGTTTCGCTTAATTGCTTTGAATCATTCAACAAAGGATGAAAGAAATCTTTTGGAAGAATAACAGCGGAGGCGAATACAGGGCCAGCGAAACAGCCACGGCCAGCTTCATCGCAACCGGCTTCGATCAATTGGTCCTGGTAAAATGGACTGAGCATTTTGGAAGTTGCACAAATATCGCAGAACAAAAATTATTTTCCGCGGGTATAGCCGCTAACTTTGCGGCGCAATGCCAGAAATTTTTCCACAAAGCACTTCTCCAAAAAAATCCTTGCGGACAAAACCCGTTGCCATTTGGCTAATGATCGGCGTTGGCATGCTGATCATTCAAATACTATTGGGCGGTGTTACCCGGCTAACCGGTTCCGGTTTATCAATTACCGAATGGAATGTGATCACGGGAACATTGCCGCCAATGAATGCAGAAAAATGGGCAGAGGAGTTTAATAAGTATAGACAAACTCCGCAATTCTTGCTGCTCAACCCGGATTTTACCTTACAAGATTTCAAATCCATATTTTTCTGGGAATGGTTTCATCGTTTCTGGGCCCGGTTGATAGGGGTTGTATTTGCCATTCCTTTTATCATTTTTCTTATTCAAAAAAGATTTAAAGAAGAAATGATAAAACCATTGATCATTCTTTTTTTGCTGGGCGCTTTACAGGGGGCAGTCGGATGGATCATGGTAGCCAGCGGCTTAACGGGTGATGCTATTTATGTAAAACCAACGAGGTTAATGCTTCATTTTGTATTGGCGTTAGGATTACTTTGTTATACATTTTGGTTTGCACTGCAA
>DASVAM010000036.1:0-2257 GCA_036376375.1 Chitinophagaceae bacterium | reverse complement strand
TTTACGTTGGCGGAAGCAATTGATGTTGTACAGGAATTAAAAATCCCCAAAGCATATTTCACTCATATTTCCCACCAGCTTGGCCGGCATGTGGAAATAGAAGCTGAATTACCAGATGGCATTCATCTTGCTTATGACGGACTCGTGTTAGAATTTTCATGAAGGAAAAAAAGCGCGAAGATATTGACGCTAACATCTGTTAGTATTTCAAAAAATTCTACCTATTTTGCAGCTCATTTTGTTTGAATAGGTCTTTATCTAAAAGAAAGGAGCAATATGAATTTTCAGCCAAGCGAGATCACAGAACATACCGCACAGACAGCAAAGGATTTTGCACTGCAATATATCAAGCCATATGTAATGCAATGGGACGAAACCCAGGAATTCCCCGTGCAATGTTTTAAAGAGATGGGAAAGCTGGGTATGATGGGAGTATTGGTACCCGAACAATACGGTGGCGCCGGCCTCGGCTATTTTGAATACAAGGCGATCATTGAAGAAGTGGCAAAGGTTTGCGGCTCTGTTGGATTAAGTCTGGCTGCACATAATTCACTTTGTACCGGGCATATTTTAAGTTTTGCAAGCGAAGAACAAAAGAAAAAGTACTTACCAAAGCTGGCCACGGCAGAATGGATAGGCGCATGGGGCTTGACCGAGCCCGGGACCGGCAGCGACGCAGGCAATATGCAATGTACTGCCGTCAGGGATGGTAATGATTGGATAATTAACGGAACAAAAAACTGGATCACGCATGGCAGGAGCGGCGATATAGCAGTAGTGATCTGCAGAACTGGTGAGCCAAGAAGAAAAAATAATGCAACCGCATTCATAGTTGAAAAAGGAACAAAAGGTTTTAGCGGCGGTAAAAAAGAAAACAAATTAGGAATGCGGGCAAGTGAGACAGCAGAAATGATCTTTGATACCTGCCGGATTCCCGACACCAATCGCATCGGTGAAGCAGGGGATGGTTTCAAACAATCATTAAAGGTATTGGACGGCGGAAGAATTTCCATTGCTGCACTTGCATTGGGAATTGCAAAAGGAGCTTATGAGGCCGCACTGAAATATTCGCAGGAACGTCATCAATTTGATCAGCCAATCTCGAATTTCCAGGGCATAGCTTTTAAGCTTGCCGATATGGCAACGGAAATTGCAGCCGCAGAATTGCTAATATTGCAAGCATGTGATCTGAAGAACCGCGGGCAACAAATGACAAAAGAATCAGCGATGGCGAAGTATTATGCAAGCGAAGTGGCAGTTAAGGTATCAACTGATGCAGTTCAGATATTTGGCGGTTATGGTTACACAAAAGATTTTCCTGTAGAGAAATTTTATCGTGATTCCAAACTCTGTACAATCGGGGAAGGAACAAGTGAGATACAAAAGATCGTTATTTCAAGAGAAGTGTTGCGATAGATGAAAATGAAACCAGCCGGTCGGCCGGGATGATCGTTGATAATTATCGATATTTATCTGTAATTGTGTAGCAAATCCGGTCAGTAATTTTATAAAACACCTGTCCTTTTATTTTGCGAACTTCCTTGGTACGCCGGCCGTCCAATAACCTTCCTTTCTCATCAAAAAATTGATTGGTTCTGAAGTAGGCCAACGCAATGTATCTCGGGGGAGAAAAAATGTATCGTATGGTCCTTGGTTTTATACTTAAGATGATTAGTTGTTGAGGTTGATCGTTTACATAATAATCAAAACTATTGATCCAGGTAACTTTTGAACCCTTCATTTTCCTTATTAAATAAAAGACGCCGGCCGTGTCATAATTGTATTTAAGCAGTGTATCTGCAAATCTTTGGTCGTTCACATTGAACTCATAAATCCTGGTCAGCGTATCAGAGATCATTTCCATTGAAATGATGTTGAATTTTTTATCTGTATAGGCAAGGCTAAACGGATTTGCGGGATTTAGTTTTTCATAACGTCTCTCGATACTATCCACCGTCCCCTTTTGTTCCTGATAATAGTTATTGGAAACAATCTTTGTGCTGCACGAGGTCAGCACAAATAGAATCATTGAAATAAAAATGAGGCGGCAGGTCATTTATCAATTGTTATAATTCCAAATATTATTTTTTTGAGAGTGCGGACGGGGATCTGCATTTCCGTTTCACTACCATAATCCCAATAACGAAGCGTCACCAGGTTACCCTCCCTTCTAATTTGCCGGAGAATGATAAAATGGGTAGGTATTGAGAACTTGACCTTATCATGATTCTTTTTATGGATGATGCGGTTATTGATA
>DASVAM010000032.1:0-2948 GCA_036376375.1 Chitinophagaceae bacterium | reverse complement strand
ATTACTAATTCCTTTCTCCACCAACTCATTCATCTTTTCAACCATCTTAAAAGTTGCAGGGCATTCATCAAGGTTTTGTTTATGAATATGAAGATAATCCACCATTCTCTTCTTTGTGAGATGAGGAAAACCTGCGCAGTCGGAAGGTCTCATTTCATATACATTGCACATATTGGTTTCCAGGTCAAGAAACTGGCAGGGTGTTGTTTTATTTAACCAATTGCCGGTACCCCTTTCTTTTTTTAACCACTTTTTTTTCATCTGATCGGTACTAATTTTCAGGAACGTCGCGATCTTCTTAATATCCTTTTCTGTATAGGTAGGCGTCATCGTTCTGCAACAATTAGCACAGGCCAGGCAATCGACCCCGTTCCATGCATTGCTGCCCGCATTTATTGCGATAGATTGCACGTTTCGGGGCGGGTTTCTTTTTAACCGGTTTAAAAATTTAAAAAGCGGCTTTAATTGATGAGGATCTTTGACAATGTTCATTGATCAATGGTATGATTAGGGTCTGCAAGGTATAAGAAAAAACTTTGCCAACCAGAATGGCTTGCTATTTTTGTTACACAAAATCAAATGCAATGAGAATTCTTTTTTTGCTTTTTTTAGCGGCGGCTTTATTTTCCTGTGGTGACAAATCAGGAAATGCAGCAAAAATGTTTTGTGATACTGCTTGTCAAAAGGATACCATTAAATTTATAGACAATAATCATAAACTAAAACCTTATATCTACATCAGCGCCGCCAATTGCCTGCCGGATTCGGTTATCTGGAGTTATAGCGGCCTTGGTACCAACCGTAAACTTTCATTTGATGATTTTGGCGGGCATAAATTCAACCTGAACGAAGAGTACATGACTTGCTATTTCAAAGATACCAGCTATGCATGGCTTATTTTTAATGATTGCAGCAATGGTCGCGGCTATTTTGCAAAGATCCCATTTAATAAAAGTCTGAGCATTCAAAGAAAAGGAAGTGCCATCAATAAATTTGATCCCAAATTTGCAGTAGCGGATGGATTGGTCGCCTATACAGACCGGGGAAATATTTTTGTTGAAGAAATGGCCACCGGAAAGACAGCGATGATGACTTTTGGCAACATGCTCGCCGATCTTGATTATGATGCGATGCATGAATTCATCGATTCAGTAAATATTACTCCAGCACATATATGGGCAAAGATTTTGAAAGGAAAAGACTGGGAAGTCGTGGAAAAGGATATTACGCTTAAATAATGTTGGAGTTGGGAATTGGTAATTTGGAATTCGTGTTAAAAAGATGGCATCCCAATCCCTAATCCCCCATTACTAATTCCGGAAACAAAATGTGGGACCCCTACAAAAAAGGATTCAAAGCTTACCTCCAACTCGAAAGATCACTTTCAGATAATTCAGTGGAAGCCTATCTTCGTGATATTGAGAAATTGACAGAATATCTTCAGCATTCAGGCACATTAAAAAATCCTGCTGAACTTAAATTAAGCGATCTCCAGCATTTCATCAGGTGGATCGGTGAGCTGGGAATGTCCCCAACATCACAGGCAAGAATTATTTCAGGTATAAAATCCTTTTACAAATATTGTTTGATAGAACACATTAGTAAGAACGATCCTACTACCCTTCTCGAAACGCCGAAGCTTAAAAGAACTTTGCCAGATACTTTGAGCTTTGATGAAATAGAAAACATGATTGCACAGATAGATCTTAGCAAACCCGAAGGCGGACGAAATAAAGCGATGCTGGAAATGCTTTACAGTTGCGGCCTCCGTGTGAGCGAGCTGGTGAATCTCAGAATATCTCAATTATACTTCGATGTTGGCTTTATAAGAGTGCTGGGTAAAGGCGACAAAGAAAGACTGGTGCCAGTTGGAAGCAGCGCCATTAAATATGTAAATATTTATCTTAAAAATATCCGTGTTCATATTCCCGTCAAACCGGGCCATGAAGACATTGTTTTTCTCAATCGTCGCGGAAGTAAGTTGACAAGAGTAATGGTCTTTCTTATCATAAAAGAG
Organism: Chitinophagaceae bacterium; assembly: GCA_036376375.1. Taxonomy (GTDB): domain Bacteria; phylum Bacteroidota; class Bacteroidia; order Chitinophagales; family Chitinophagaceae; genus VBAS01. The sequence continues at coordinate 931 of DASVAM010000032.1, read as the reverse complement.
CTGGCAAAAAATGCGGGGCTAAAGAAAACGATCTCACCACACACTTTTCGTCACAGCTTTGCCACACATTTGGTGGAAGGTGGCGCCAATCTCCGGGCCGTCCAGGAAATGCTCGGGCACGAGAATATTACAACCACACAGATCTACACACATCTCGACCGGGAATTTTTGAGAAAGACCCTCGAACAATTTCATCCGGCATTCAAATAACGTGAAAGGTGAAACGTCAAACGTGAAAACCAGTTCGCTCGTTTAACAGCTTTCACGTCTCAGGTTTGACGCCTGACGTGAAAAAAAATACCCCCGACGATGCGAGGGCTTTTGTGTTATGGCAAAGAAAAGATTACATGGTTGTGAAGTTGAAATTAAAAAGCGCAATCTTTTTTTGCAAGTAAGTTTTACGAAGTAGAATTACTTTTTCTTATGATACCCGATCTAAAGAGCCCTGCAAGTGCAGGACTCCGGTAACTAACCCTTTTTTCCTCACACCCATACTAAGCAGGACAACTATTTGTTATCGTTTATTCAATTGAATGGAGAATTGCATATCGTTATGGATGGACAGGATGAGTAAGCAGGTCGCCGTGCAAAATACAGGGCTGGTAATGCAATGATGTCCATTCCAGCTTCCATCCGGATTTTGTATATTGACTAATTTTCCACTCATCATGTCATACCATTTTTTCCATGCATCTCCACCCTGCATGATTATGCTCTCACCGGTCATCAGGTAACTAAGAAATTCTTCACCTCCATTATTTCCATAGCCGGCCATGACGTCCGCCTTTAATGCCTCTGCTTTTGCAGCTTCATTTACCTTATAAGCAGTAGAATAATTTTTTGATTGGGAATTACCCAAACCAGCAATTACAAGATTTTCTTCTGTCACCTTTGCGCCTTTATCTAACTTTCCCTCTTTCTTTGCCTTATT
>DASVAM010000031.1:0-5002 GCA_036376375.1 Chitinophagaceae bacterium | reverse complement strand
GGCATTTGTTTGAGTGGATGGAGAGAGAGAGTTCATAGTTTCAAAAGTTCAAGAGTTCATGGGTTTAAGGGTTCAAGGGTTTAATGTTTTTTTGAAAAATCATTCATTGAATTAAACTTTTGAACTATCGAACTTTGAACTTTTGAACTATCGAACTTTTGAACTTTTGAACTATCGAACTATTGAACTTTTGAACCCTTGAACCCTTAAACCTTTAAACGACATCAAGTGCCTGCAAAATATCGTTGAGCACGTCCTCACGGTGCTCGAGCCCAACCGAGATCCTGATCAATCCCGGCGTGATCGCAACAGCTGTTCTTTCTTCTTCAGTAAGCTTGGCATGCGTCGTACTTGCCGGATGGGATGCAATGCTTCTCGTGTCCCCAAGATTTGCTGTCATTGAAAGCAACTTTAAATTATCCAGGAATTTCCTTCCTGCATCAAGTCCTCCTTTTAATTCGAAACAGAATAATCCTCCTCCATTCAACATTTGTTTTTTTGCAATTTCAAATTGAGGATGCGACGAAAAAAAGGGATATTTAATTGATTTGATCTTTCCATGGTTTTGCAATTGTTCAGCTATCCACATGGCATTTGACGCATGCCGCTCCATTCTAACGTCCAATGTTTCCAGACTTTTACTCAGGATCCATGCATTAAATGGGGATAGGGCAGGACCGGTATTCCGGCAAAACAAATAGATCTCTTTGATCAATTCTTTTTTGCCCACGATGATACCACCCAGAACTCTTCCCTGACCATCGAGCCATTTCGTCGCGCTGTGTACTACAAGATCTGCTCCGAGCGAAACAGGTAATTGTCCAAATGGGGTCGCAAAACAATTGTCAACGTTTAAAACTATAGAATGCTTTTTTGCAAGATCAGCCAATGCTTTTATGTCAATTATCTCGAGGCCCGGATTGGTTGGACTCTCAACATAAATCATTTTTGTATTTGGCCTGATATTTTTTTTCCATTCATCAATGTTGGCAGAAGCATCAACATAACTGTATTCAATCCCATACCTCGAAAGATATTTCGTAATGATATTATGGGTGCTGCCAAACAAGGCACGACAGGAAAGCAAATGATCCCCGCTTTTTAATAATGCCATAAATGAACCAAACACAGCACTCATGCCTGATGCTGTTGCATAACCCGCTTCCGCACCTTCTAATGCCACCATTTTGTCAGTGAACTCCTGGACATTGGGATTGCTAAAGCGACTGTAAATATTATCATCAGTTTCATCTGCAAATGCGGCCCGCATTTCTTCCGAGGTATCAAAACAAAAACTACTCGTAAGAAACAGCGGTGTTGTGTGCTCCATTTCATTTGTCTGATTTACCCTGGTTCGTATCGCCTTTGTACTCGAATGCATATTTTCGATTGCTTTTAAAATTTCAAAGTTAAGTAACGAGGGGTAAGCCCGATTCTTTATTTTTATATAATGACACCCGAGCGTCGCGAGAAATTACAATCGGTCTTACGAAAACGCCAAAACGATCTGACAGTTGTTTTGGAAAATGTTTTTGATCCGCACAATATATCCGCCGTGATGAGAACTTGTGATGCGGTTGGGGTGCAGGAATTATATGTATTGAATACCAAAATCCCCCGGCATAAAAAATGGGGCGCTAAAAGTTCTTCCAGCGCTGCGAAATGGTTAACGATCCATCAGTTTGAAAATGCCGAAGAATGTTTTTTTACCTTGCGGAAGAAATATTCGAAAATTTTAACTACACATTTGAGCGGCGATGCACGAAACTTGTATGAACTAGATTTTACACAACGCCTTGCTCTTGTTTTTGGCAACGAACATAGCGGTGTTTCAGAGGAAATAAGAAACCAGGCCGACGGAAATTTTATCATCCCGCAATCAGGGATCATACGGTCATTGAATATAAGTGTCGCCTGCGCCGTAACTTTATATGAAGCTTACAGGCAAAAGACGCTGGCAGGGCATTACGATAAAACGAAGCTTGACAAACAAGTTCTAAATGACCTAATGGATAAATGGGGATATGAAAATGATGAAAATATTCAATAATCAATACTCTACAAAAGAGTCCTCCCGGGCAATGCCCAATTTTAAATCCTGGAGGCTGCTGACAATATTTGTCTTATTCTTTTCATGCAGGGAAGTAAATTCTCAACCGATCCCCAAATGGAAGATAACAGACCTGGAAGAGTATATTGCACGAAGTGACACTCCCGTTATTATCAATTTTTGGGCAACCTACTGTGTTCCCTGCATAAAAGAGATCCCTTATTTCCAGGAGATAGTTAAGCAATATGAAAAAGAAGGAGTAAAACTTCTATTAGTCAGTCTGGATTTCAAAGAGTCATTTCCAGATAAGATCAGCAGTTTTGCTGATAAAAGAAAGTTCACGTCTCCCATTGTATGGCTTGATGAAACAGACGCGGATTATTTTTGTCCAAAAGTGGATAGTAAATGGTCAGGCGTGATGCCTGCAACATTATTTATCAATAATAAAAAAGGGCATCGCAGCTTTTTTGAAGAAGAGATGTCAAAAGAACAATTTGAATCTGAGATCAGGAAAATATTGAATAGTCAGTAGCTCTCAGGAGCTTCCTCGGTCTTATTCTCAGTCTGCATCTTATTAAGATTGTATAGAAACATCGTCCAGGCAGCAATCGCCACAAGTGCTAACACAATGCCGATAAGACTTCCATAATAGAAACTTCGGGCAAGCAGGTAACCTGCTATTACGAAAACAGAGAGAACAAGGGTTCTGTTGATGATTGTTCTGGCGTTCATAAGCGGGGGTTTTATCCCGAATGGGGTCGGGAGGTTAACGAATTGGTGCGTAAAGGGGCAGAATTTCTGCTTAGATTCAATTTCCAAAATAATCCACACGGAAAATAAAAAAATCCCCCGGTTGCGACCAGGGGATCTGAATAATAATTGTATCTGGCTTTACCCTTTCCTTTTGATCTGGCATCCCATTGAGCGCGACTCTTTTACTGACACATCTTTTCCCGAGATCATTTCATCGATGGCGACCTGCAGGTGTTTACGGTTCACACTGGCAGCATCACCGGGATTATCATCAATGGCACCGTGATAAACATGTTTGCCCTCGGCATTAAACAAAAAGCATTCAGGGGTACGATTGGCGCCAAACTCATCCGCAAGTACATTATTGGCGTCCACTGCATAGTACCATTTGTAGCCCTGTCGGGTTGCATACTCTTTCATTTCTGAATAAGAATCTGCGTCATCACGCTGGCCTTCATTAGAATTGAGAAGAACAACTCCAACTTCTTTTGAAAGAGCGTATTGGGCGATCTCATTCGTCCTTGACTGATTTTTTATTACCCATGGACAGGTGTTGCAACTGAACATTACCAACAGCCCATTTTTCTTTTTGGCATCTTTCAGGGAAATTTCTTTTCCTGAAATATCCTTCAGTTTCAAATCGGCTTTTGGAATGTTGGCACCGATGGGCAATACTTCACCAAGTGAAGTAAAAGCAAAAGATAAGGCAGCTACCGCTGTAAAGGCAATAATGATTTTTTTCATGATTTTAAACTTGAGGGTATGAAGTTCGAGTTTTTTTTTAAATTTTATTCACCATCCGCCACAGAATTTTTCCTTTGGTCAGCCAATTTCCGCAGGGAGGAGATACTTACGTTCAATTCAAAGCCAATCAAAAGCACCAAAGAATTAAAGAAGATCAGCAACATCAGGATCAAAATTGTACCAATAGAGCCATACAACTGGTTATAGTTACCAAAATTGGCTACATAATAGGAAAAACCCATTGTGTAAATGATCATCATGAATGTAGCAAGAATAGAGCCGGGATTAATGAGTTTCCACTTTTTATGCACGGCCGGAGCGTAGCGGTAAATAAATGAAATAGTGAGGAAAAACAAAAGTATGATCACGATCCACCGCAGATTTAGAATAATGTTCCTGATCATTGGATCCTCTATACCCAACCACTTCAACACAGATTCACGGGAGATTAAAACGACAACGGAGACCACCATGATAAGAAATAGAATAAGTGTTAGCTTAATGGCGACCCATCTGTCAAGCACTACATGACGTTGTGAGAAACCTATATAGTTCATTTTATTAAACGATCGCATAATTCCGATCATCGCATTTGATGAGAAATACAATGCCAATAAGAAACCAAAAGAAAGAAGGTCGCCTCTTTGATTTGTCACAAAATCTTCTAAAAAATCAATAATAGGTTGATAGTTCTGTTTGCCCGGGATTATATCCCGTATTAGCTCATACAACTGCGGCATGAATTCTTTTATAGGCAGATAGGGTATGAGCGTAAAAATAAATATCAGCCCCGGGGGTATTGCCACTAATAGATTAAACGCGATCGAGGCAGCTCTTTCATTAATACTTGACTTTTGTATTTGAATAAAGAAGAACCTGACGACGTCAAACAACGGAATACCGTTAAAACCTGGCAGGATAATTTTCTTACTTTTTCGGATGACAAATTTTACCGGAGCAGATGTAATAAATTTCCGCCTTATCTGGGTAAGCAAATGCATTTGCCTTTATTGGTTTGCTTTTCTGATCGATTCCTGCTTATCCTGCGCTTCCGCGAACTTCTTTGCATATTTCAAATGGTCTTCATAATTGCTGGTATAAACATGGGTGCCGGAAAAATCGCTGTTTGCTACGAAATAAAGATAATCTGTTTGGGGTGCATTTAAGATAATATCGATCGTTTCAGGCTGCGGAGTGCAAATAGGACCGGGAGGTAATCCGGCATTGGCATAAGTATTATAGGGAGATTGAACAGCCAGGTGTTTGTAGTAAACTCTTTTTAATCCAAAATCCCGCAATGCAAATTTCACCGTAGGGTCTGCCTGCAAGGGCATTTTTAATTTCAAACGATTGTTATACACGCTTGCGATCTTTGCTTTTTCACTTTTAAGATTCACTTCCTCATCAATTATTGATGCCAGCGTCGAGACCGCGATGGGATCAAGTTGCATATTG